>NZ_JALPSY010000006.1:0-215310 GCF_023218005.1 Gordonia sp. C13 | reverse complement strand
CGGGTCAGTACGACTAGACGGCGCCGGCGAAACCGTTCTGCCGCCACGCCTCGTAGACGACGATGCTCGCCGCGTTGGCGAGGTTGTGCGATCGACGACCGGCGAGCATCGGGATGCGCACCCGGTCGGTGACCTCGGGTTCGGCGAGCACCTCGTCGGGCAGACCCGTGGGTTCCGGACCGAACAGCAGCACATCGCCGGGCCGGTAGTCGACGTCGGTGTGATAGCGCTCCGCATGTGCGGTGAACGCGAACACGCGCTCGGGCTTCAGTGTGGTCCACGCCGTCACCAGGTTGGGATGCACGGTCACGGTGGCCATCTCGTGATAGTCCAGCCCCGCCCGCTTGACCTGGGCGTCGGACATCGAGAACCCCAACGGCTCGATGAGGTGCAGTTCGCACCCGGTGTTGGCGGCCAGCCGGATCGCGTTTCCGGTGTTCGGCGGGATACAGGGCTGATAGAACATGATCCGGAACATGATGTGCTCAGCGTAGTCGCCGGGCTCGACGCCGATGACAGCGCGCGGAGGTCCGCTACAGGTCGAACCCCGTGTTCGCCCCGCACAGCACGATGCACAGCGTCGAATCCGGTTCCGGGCGAACCGCTCCGGTGGTCACCGCGGCGACGGCCGCGGCGGTGCCGTGTTCGACGAGGATGCGGTGCGAGTCCCACAGCATCCGCCGCGCGTCGAAGAGTTGGGCGTCGGTCACCAGCACGCTGTCGACGTCGGGGCGCTGCGCGGCGGTCTCCCAGCAGATGTCGCCGACGCGGGTGGCGCCGAGGGAGTCGGCGGCGACGCTCTCGAGTTCGACCGGGACCGGTGCCCCCGCCGCCCGTGCCTGGTGGAGACAGGAGGCCCCGAGGGGTTCGGCGCCCACGAGCCGATCGCCGGGACGCAGCGTCGCCGCGAGACCGGCCAGCAGGCCGCCTCCGCCGACGCAGACCACGGTGGTGAGCGGACCGGGAAAGTCCTCGGTCATCTCGAGGCCGATCGTGCCCGCGCCCGCGACGATGTCGGGCAGGTCGTAGGCGTGCAGAGCTAACGCGCCGGTGGTCGCGGCCAGTTCGCCTGCGGCGTCGGCGGCGTCCTGATATCGCAGCCCGACGAGATGGACCTGCGCGCCCAGGGTGCGCAACGTCTGGACCTTGACCTCGGGCGCGGTCTCCGGGATCACGACGGTGCACGGCACGCCGGCTATCCGTGCGGCCCACGCCGCGCCGATCGCCGCGTTGCCTCCGGACGCGACGAGGACGCCGGCGTCGGTCAGCGCTCCCTGGGCGCGTGCGTGCAGCGTCGCCCACAGGCTTCCCCGCACCTTGAAACAGCCGCCGAGCTGGAGGTATTCGAGTTTGAACACGACGTCGCGGGGGCCGTCGACGGTCTCGATGACGGTGCGCAGTGTCGGTGTCCGCCGCAGGAGAGGGGAGATGGTTGCCGCAGCGAGGTCGACGTCGGCCCGTGTTGCTCTCACGGCACTGACAGTAGTGGCTCACATCGCAGTCGTCGTGGATGGAAGAATGTCGGGCGTGACCGCGATACGACTTGACGGCAAGACCACGCGCGACGAGATCTTCGCAGATCTCACCGAACGGGTGAACACACTGCGCGAGGCGGGCATCACCCCCGGTCTGGGCACCGTGCTCGTCGGTGACGACCCGGGCTCGCATTCCTATGTGAAGGGCAAGCATTCGGACTGCGCCCGCATCGGGGTCGCCTCCATCCGCAAGGATCTGCCGGCCGACGCCACCACCGAGCAGCTCAACGCGGCGATCGACGAACTGAACGCCGACCCGGCCTGCACCGGGTACATCGTGCAGCTGCCGCTGCCCAAGCACCTCGACGAGAACGCGGCGCTCGAGCGGATCGATCCGCTCAAGGACGCCGACGGACTGCACCCGATCAACCTCGGTCGCCTGGTCCTGGGCAAGGAGTCGACGCTCCCGTGCACGCCGCGCGGCGTCATCCATCTCCTCCGTCGTTACGACATCCCGATCGCCGGTGCGCGCGTCACCGTCGTGGGTCGCGGCGTCACCATCGGCCGGCCGATCGGCCTGCTGCTGACACGGCGTAGCGAGAACGCCACCGTCACCCTCTGCCACACCGGCACCGCCGATCTCCGGTCCGAGGTCGAGCGCGCCGACATCGTCGTCGCGGCTGCCGGCGTCCCGCATCTGATCACCAAGGACATGGTGAAGCCGGGTGCCGCGGTCATCGACGTGGGCGTCAGCCGAACCGACGACGGCCTCGTCGGCGACGTCCATCCCGACGTGTGGGAGGTCGCCGGACACGTCTCGCCGAACCCCGGCGGGGTCGGACCGCTCACGCGTGCCTTCCTGCTCGTCAACGTCGTCGAACGGGCCGAGCAGCAACTCGCCGCCCAGCAGGCCGCCACCGGAGCCGTCGCCGGCGTTGAGGGCGGCGGCACGGCGTGAGCCCGGACGAGCCGCGGGTCGGTCCGGCGGGTGCGGATGTGCCCTCGTCGGATCCGAATCGGCTGCGGCCGCCGGCCCCCGGTGACGGACATCACGACGCCGCACCCGGGCCCGAGCCGGTGCAGGGGGTGCGCGCTGTTCTCGTCCAGATCCCGTACCTGCTGGTCATGCTGGGTGTCCTGGCAGCAGCGCTGCTCGTCATGTTCGACCGTTGGCGCCGCGGATCCTTCGTGTTCGGCACGGCACTTCTCGTCGGAGCACTGCTCCGTGCGTTCATCCCGGCGTCCCAGGCGGGATTACTGCAGGTCAGAGGAAAATTATTCGATGTGTCCGTGATGGCGACGGTCGGCGGCGTAATGCTCTGGCTCGCCACGTCGATCGACTCTTTGGGCACGGATTGATTACAATAGAGACCTGCGCGTGACCTTCAGGCCGAGTGGTCGCGCCTGACCAGGCAACTCTCTCTGCCGAGCACTGAGTACGACGCTGGGGCAGACGCACCGACCGCTGGAGTACGTATCACTGCAACACCGACCGATGACCATGTGAATGAAGTGACGTCGATGGGCGTGTCGGCAGGCGCCGGCATGATCCACTACGTCCTGCTGACGCGTGACGATCTCGGCCGCAGCGTGGTGGATTCCCGCGTCATCGACGTCGACCCGGCCGACGGCCTCGACGGCGCGGGTCGAGTCAATGCCGGAATCGACGTCATGCTCGGCGCCGCCCGTGAGGCCGACGCCCGGGTGGGGCCGATCGGCGTGGCCGCGCGTACCCCCGCCCAACGACGCCATCTGCGATCACGGGGGAGCGGGCCGCGCCGCCAGATCCGTCTGGTCGCCGAGGACGAGGCGGTGGTCGCCTGCCTCGCCGACACCGGCGAGATCGATCGTTTCTCCACCGCCGTTGTCGTCGACTGCGGCGACACCGGCATGTCGATCTACACCGTCGATCCGAGCAGTCGCCGGATTACCGGGCTCGAACGCTCGACGGTCCTCAGCGGACGTCGCCTCGACCGCGCCATCGCCGCGAACCTCACCGCAGACAACCCATCGCTCGGTGAGGCCGCTCGGACACGCGCCGGACGCAGCGAACTGCTCAGTGCCTGCCGGACCGCCAAAGAAGAGATCGCCTACGGACACCCGGGAGCCGGTTCCGACGGCCCCTCGGTGGCCCTCCCCGGCGGCGCGGGACGGGTCGCGCTGACCGAGTCTCAGGTGGCGAACGCGGTCGCACCGATGGTCCGCGAGGCACGCGAGGTGTTCGACCGCTACGTCGCCGAGGCGTCCGCTCGTGGCGTCACCCCGGATGCGGTGGTCTTCGTCGGTGGTCTCGCCAATCTGCCCGCGGTCCGCGACATGGCCCGCGGCCACGACTTCGACACGGTGTGCCCGTCGACCCCGGAACTGGTCGCGGCGACCGGGGCGGCACTTCTGGCCGGCGAAACCTATTCGGGCACAACCCGACTCGCCTTCATCGGCGGGCAGCGGCAGCGCGAGTGGTTGTCGGCCACACCGCTCGCCGCCGCGGGCGCGATCATCGCCGCGGTCCTGATCACCTTCTACGCGATCAGCTCGTCGTTCGCCGACCGCGACGTCCCCGAGCCGTCATCGACGGTCGGCAGCGTCCCCGCGGTCGCCACATCGAGCGAGCAGAGCTCGGAGCCGGTGCCGACGACCGAGGCCCCGGTGACGCAGGTTCCGGACCAACCGGTCGAACAGACCTACGAGCAGCCCGTCCAACCGCTGCAGCCGGCGGAACCGCCGGCATGGAACGAACAGCCGGGCTGGGCCACCACCGAGTTGCCGCCGACCGCGCCGTCGACCGGGACGACCAGCACGCGCACGCTGTCACCGTTCCCGTGGCCGACGCTGCCGTTCGCGCCGGGCTCGACGCCGCCCCCGATCCCGCCGACCCTGCTGCCCAAGGAGATCCGGCCGCGCAACACCACGCCGGCTCCGCCGCCGCTGACCCAGCCGACGCCGTACCAGTCGGCACCCAGTCAGTCGTCGGGGTCGTCGCCCAGTGACGAGACGCCGCAATCCGGAGCCGTTCGCACGGCACCCCCGGCGTCGTCGAGTACCCCGGTCCCCGTCCCGCGCTGAGCGCTGGCGGCCGGTTACTGGAATCCGGGAGGGCCGGGATCAGGCGTCGCGGCGTGCGAGCTCGACAGTGCGCTTGAGCAGGTCGCTGATGGCGTCGAACTCGGTGAGGAAGCCGTCGTGTCCGGTGTCCGATCGCACGACCTGCAGGCCGCCGACGCAGTTGCCCAGTTCTTCGGCGAGCTCGGCCTGTAACCGCAACGGGTACAGGCGATCCGAGTCGATTCCGCCGACGATGACCGGGACCTTGCACTCGTTGAGCGCCTTCTTGATGCCGCCGCGGTTGCGGCCGACGTCGTGATGGTTGAGGACCTCGGTGAGCACCACGTAGCTGCCCGGGTCGAAGCGCTGCATCAGCTTCGACGCCTGATGCTCGAGGTAGCTCTGCACGGCGTAACGACCGCCGAGCAACGGCTGCTCGTCGCCCTGCGGTTTGTTCTCGAACCGCTCGTCGAGCTCGGGTTCGCTGCGGTAGGACAGGTGTGCGATCTGGCGGGCGATGCCCATGCCGGTCAGCGGTGTCTGTCCGGTTCCGTGGTAGTTGCCGCCTTGCCAGGCCGGGTCGGACTTGATGGCGGCGATCTGTGTGGTCTGGATGCCGATCTGGTCGGCGGTGGCGCGGGCGCCGACTGCCAGCACCAGTGCGCTACGGACGCGATCGGGGTACTCGATGGCCCACTCGAGCGCGCGGGCACCACCCATCGAACCGCCGAGAACTGCTCCGACGCTGCGGATTCCGAGGCGGTCGAGGAGTGCGACCTCGGCGCGGACCTGGTCGAGCACGGTGATCTGCGGGAAGCGTGAACCCCAGGGTCGACCGTCGGTGGCGAGGGACCCAGGACCCGTCGATCCCTTGCACCCACCGAGCACGTTGGCCGAGATGACGCACCACTCGTCGGTGTCGATCGCCTGGCCCGGGCCGATGAGGCCGTCCCACCAACCGGGCGTCTCGTGCTCGGCGTCGGCGGGACCGGTGACGTGGGAGTCGCCGGTGAGGGCATGCAGGGTGAGGATGACGTTGTCGCGGGACGGCGACAACGTCCCCCAGCGCTGGAACGCCAGGGTGACGTTGTCGATCCGTTCACCGCTGTCGAGAGGCAGTGAGCCGATGCTCATGCCGACGAGCTTCCCGTCCGGGACCGATTCCCAGTCGGGCTGATCAGACGCTTGCGCGTTCAGGTCGATACTCACCGACAAAACTGCCTCACCTGTCCTATTTGGCGGCTGCGAAGCCCTGTTCGAGGTCCGCCAGGATGTCGTCGATTCCCTCGATACCCACGGCCAGGCGCACCAGGCCCGGGGTGACACCCGCGGCGAGCTGCTCCTCCGGGGTCAGCTGGCTGTGGGTGGTCGAGGCCGGATGGATGACCAGGGAACGGACGTCGCCGATGTTGGCCACATGGCTGTGCAGGCTCAGGGCGTCGACGAACTTCTTGCCCGCGTCCACACCGCCGTTGATCTCGAAGGCGATGATCGCACCCTGGCCCTTGGGGGCGAGTTCCTGGCCGCGCTGGTACCACGGCGAGGACTCGAGGCCGGCGTAGGCGACGGACTCGACCTGGGCGTGGCCCTCCAGGAACTTCGCGACCTTCTGCGCGTTCGAGACGTGGCGCTCGATGCGCAGGCTCAAGGTCTCGAGACCCTGGGCGAGCAGGAAGGCGTTGAACGGGGCGATTGCCGCACCGGTGTCGCGCAGCCACTGGACGCGGGCCTTCAGGGCGTAGGCCGGAGCGCCGAGGTCGGCGAAGACCGCACCGTGGTAGCTGGGGTCCGGGGTGGTGAAGCCGGGGAACAGGTCCTTGCCGTCACGCTGGACGCGCCAGTCGAAGGTGCCGCCGTCGACGATCACGCCGCCGATAGCGGTGCCGTGGCCGCCGATGTACTTGGTGGCCGAGTGGACGACGACGTCGGCGCCGTGGGCCAGCGGATTGATCAGGTACGGGGTGGCGACGGTGTTGTCGATGATCAGCGGCAGGCCGTTGCGGTGTGCGACCTCCGAGATGCCCTTGATGTCGAGGATCTCGTTGTTGGGGTTGGAGATCGACTCGCCGTACAGCGCCCGGGTGTTGTCCTTGATGGCGGCCTGCCACGACGCGGGGTCCTCGGGATCCTCGACGAAGCTCACCTCGACGCCCAGCTTCGGCAGGGTGTAGTGGAAGAGGTTGTAGGTGCCGCCGTACAGACGGGGGCTCGACACCACGTGACCGCCGGTCTCGACGATGTTCAGGATCGCGTAGGTCTCGGCGGCCTGACCCGACGCGACGAGCAGAGCCGCGACGCCACCCTCCAGGGCCGCGATCCGCTGCTCGACCGCATCCTGGGTCGGGTTCATGATGCGGGTGTAGATGTTGCCCGGCTCCGCGAGACCGAAGAGGTTCGCCGCATGCTGCGTGTCGTTGAAGACGTAGGAGGTGGTCTGGTAGATCGGCAGCGCCCGAGCGTTGGTGGCTGCATCGGCAGCCTGGCCTACGTGGACCTGCTTGGTCTCGAAGCTCCAGTTGTCGGCTGGATTGGTGCCTTCGTTGGCATCAGACATGACTGTTGATCACTTTCTACGGTCGGCAGGGCCAAACTCGACCCTGTTGGGGTCCGACCTTCGGACCCGCGCTTGCCGGGGCTTCGCTTCCGCGATCCCACAACCCGGTCATCACCCGGAGCACCCCACCGCGGTTGGAGGGTTGCCGATCAGCTAGCCGGGGCTTGTCGCTGATACTCATGACCTGGCGACAAGGATATAACACGGATGTGAGTGCCAGAGAACCCTCCCGGTCACGCCGAATCGAAGTCCTCGTCAGCCACCCGAACCGTGTAGTGGACGTGTCCTCCGAGCGGGTGAAATCGGCGGATGAGCAGCGTGAATCACCTGTTCAGAATCGTTAGCATTTCTCAGCGTCCTGTCAGGTTCGCTTTCTCCCCTTAGAGTTCCGGTCAACCCCGGTGAAGACGCCTCTTCATCCCTGAAGCGTGTCCGGGAGTGGTGAGGAGTGGGCCTCGTGGGGGCAATGGAGCATCTCAGGTCGCGTCGGACGTCGTTTCTGATCGCAACCGCGACCGGCGTGGCGGTCGCCGCATCTTTCGGCTTGGTCGGCGGTGTCCCGGAAGCGAAAGCGGACTCGTGTGGCGCGGGTGCGGTCGTCATCGTGGGCGGCACCAACGACCCGGAGGGGCAGCACCTCGTCGGCGTCAAACAGCGCTACACCGGGCTCGGCCCCGACAACAGCCCCGACCCGAACTCCCCGTACGCCGGCGAGGGCGCCTACAAGGTCATCTACGCCGACTATCCGACGACCCTGTGGCCCCTGGGAGCGACGGGTTATGACTCGGGTGTCGCGCAGGGGACCGCGGCAACCAAGTCGGCGATTGCCGGTTATCAGTCACAGTGTCAGGGCAAGCCCGTCGTCGTGGCCGGCTATTCGCAGGGCGCCCGCGTCGCCGGCGACGTGCTGTCCGAGATCGGGAACGGCACGGTCGGCGAGATCGCCGCGATCGACGAGAACGGCGAGCCGATCCTCGACGACGAGGGCAACCCGGTCATGGTGACCATCGACCCGGACGTCATCAGCGGCGAGCTGTATTCCGATCCGCGGCGCGCCGGCGACAAGACCGGGCGAGGTATCGAGCTGTCGCTGATCGGTGTGATCCCCGGTCTGACGATGTCGGGCCCGCGCGGCGCGAACGGTGCGGACGCGGGATTCGGGACGGTCTCCGATCGCGTGGTCTCGGTGTGCATCGACGGCGACCCCATCTGCGACCTGCCGGACCCGCTGTACGACCCCATCGGTGCCATCGACGGCATCCTCGGATACCAGACGAAGCACTTCCTCTATCCATGGGCGATGTACCGCGACCCCGCCTCGCAGTGGGATACGCGGCCGGTCTCGTGCAGCGGCACGGGGACCCCGTCCGGGACGGTCTGCATGGTGGGGGCGAAGTCGGCGTTCGCCGAGCTGGTCCAGGGCTGGGCGAAGGACATCGGGTACACCGGCGAGATCGGCGACTTCCTGTCCGGCCGTCCGACGATCGGCCTGCCGCTCGGCATCACGCTGGCCAATCTGCAACCCGTCGTGCGGCTGGTCCAGGGTTTCCTGCCCCCGCTGCCGCAACTCGGTTACGGCGCCTACCTGCCCGACCTCTTCGTGTTCGAGGACATCCTGCAGGGCATCGTCAGTCTGTCCCCGGCACGACTCATGCGCGGTGTGACTGCTCTCGCGGACAGCGTGCGCAGCATCGTGCTGCTGCCGGTGAACTTCGTGCGGTACTGGGCGGGCGCGATCGTCGGACCGTCGATCACCTCGCAGCCGAACACCCTTGCACTGCCGGCCGACGATGACTCCTCGGCATCGGTGGCGCTGGCCCGGTTCGTCGCCACGGTCGACGACGATCCCGAGACCACGGCTCCAGAAGTCGAGGCGTCGGGCAGCGGTAGCGGTTCGCCCGCGGTCACCGAGGTGGCCGACGGTCAGTCGATCGGCGACCCGTCTGCGGGCACGGACACCTCGGCGCCGGTCACCGACCACGACAACACCCCGGCCGGTGGTGGAGACGGGACCGACTCGTCGACCGGCGGCACCGACCCGGGCGTCACGCGGTCGGAGACCGACTCGTCGGCCGGGCCGTCGTCGGATGACGGCGCCTCGGGTGCGGGTGGTCCTGACAGCGACACCGACGATTCCGGCAGCACCGACTCCGGGGCCTCGGATTCGAGCGGTTCCGATAGCGGCTCCGGCTCGGGCTCCGGGGGCTCGGATTCGAGCGCTTCCGGCGGCGGCGACAGCAGTAGCGGAGGTTCGAAGTCGGACTCCGGTGGCAGTGGCTCGGATTCCAGCAGCTCCGACGGCAGCGGTGGCGGTTCGGACAGTTCTTCCGGCGGTGATTCCGGCTCGGAGTAGGCGCTGTACAACGACTGGTCGTTTGCTGTGTGAACGAACTCACCGGCCGCCGGGGAATGGTGGTGCCGGAGTGCCGGTTGGCATGAGGCGTGCCTGAAGCCCCCACGACGACCACCGGTGCACCGGACGACCTCGCCATCGACGTGCTCGACGACGCGACGTCGGACGTCGCAGAGCGCCCCTCCTCGGGGATCTCGAGCAGAGCCCGCAGGCTGACCATCCTCGCGCTCGCCCTCGGCGGTTTCGGAATCGGAACCACCGAGTTCGTCGCGATGGGTCTGCTGCCGAACATCGCCGGTTCACTCGGTGTCTCCGAACCCACCGCCGGTCACGTCATCTCGGCCTACGCACTCGGTGTGGTGGTGGGCGCTCCGCTGATCGCCGCACTCACGGCGCGGATGTCGCGGCGGGTCCTGCTGATCTCCCTGATGGTGGCGTTCACCGTCGGAAACCTCGCCACCGTCCTGGCGCCGTCGTACGGGCTCCTCCTGGTGGCGCGATTCGTCGCCGGTCTCCCGCACGGCGCGTACTTCGGCGTCGCGGCGCTGGTCGCTGCGCACATGGCAGGTCCGCGGAATCGGGCCAAGGCAGTCGGGCAGGTGATGCTCGGCCTGTCGGTCGCGAACGTCGTCGGCGTGCCTGCTGCGGCCTGGCTGGGGGAGACGTTCGGTTGGCGCACCGCGTTCGCGATCGTCGTCGTCATCGGCGTCGCGACGGTCGTTTCGCTGATCCGCGTGCTGCCGAGCCTGTCGGGCATGACGATCACCGACCCGCTGACCGAACTCGGCGCGCTCCGGCGATCGCAGGTGTGGTTCACCCTGGTGATCGGTGTCGTCGGCTTCGGCGGGATGTTCGCCTTTTACACGTACCTGAACTCGGCCCTCACCTCGGTGACGGGACTGCCGGTCTCGGTCGTCCCGATCGCCTTGATGCTGTACGGGCTGGGCATGGTGACCGGCAACTTCGTCGGCGGCTGGGCGGCCGACCGCAACGTCTCGACCGCGATTCTCGCCGGGCTGTCCACCAGTGCGGTAACGCTCGCCGCCTTCGCCGTACTCGCCGAGAATGCCTGGGCAGCACTCATACTCACGTATCTCGTCGCGCTGACCGGTACGACCATGATCCCCGCGCTACAGACACGCCTCATGGACGTCGCGGCCGACGCCCAGACGTTGGCCGCCGCCCTCAACCACTCGGCGCTCAACATCGCCAACGCCGCAGGTGCGTTCCTCGGGGGCGTGGTGGTCGGTGCAGGGTGGGGATTCCTGTCACCGGCGGTGATCGGCGCCGTCCTGGCAGTCGCCGGCATCGCGGTCGCGGTCGTCGCGTTTGTGACCGCGCGAACGCGCCCGGTAGTCGCTTGAGGGGGAGTCAGCCGTTGGTCGGCGGCGTCGCGATCGTCTTCGACAGGTAGAGCGGTTCGCCGAGCTTGTTGATCAGCTCGAGCTGCGTTTCGAGGTAGTCGATGTGCTCTTCTTCGTCTGCGAGGATCTTCTCAAGGAGGTTCGCGCTGGTGATGTCACCCTTCTCGCGGCACATCGCGACGCCCGGGCGCAGGCGTTCGACGACCTCGACCTCGATCGCCATGTCCGACTCGAACTGTTCGCGGATGGACTGACCGATGCGCAGCGGCAGCAGGCGCTGGTAGTTGGGCAGCGCATCGAGGAAGAGGATGCGGTCGGTGAGAATCTCCGCGTGAGTCATCTCCTCAATGGACTCGGCGCGGGTCTTGGCGGCGATCTCCGTGAGACCCCAGCTCTCCTGCATCTTCGCGTGGAGGAAGTACTGGTTGATCGCGGTCAGCTCACTTGTGAGCTGCTCGTTGAGAAGAGCAATGACCTCGTCGTCGCCACGCATTTGACAGCCTCCCGTTAGCCGAACACTTGTAGTGATGAAGCTAACACGGCAAAACGCCCCGCGCGCGTCACTCGCGCGAGGTTGTTGCTGGAGTTGTCGGAATCAGATCATGCAGCGCTCGTCGAGGTGGCCAGCCTTTCACTCAGGATGCTGTCGAGCTTCTCCAAGCAGGTGCCGCAGCCCTCGCCCGCGCCACAGCGGTCGCTGATGTCGTCGACGGTGTACGCACCGGCATCGCAGTGCTCATGAACCTCGTCGACGGTGACCGCGCGGCAAATACAAACGAACATCTCGGGACCTACCTCGTGCCTGGATTAGGTAATGCTTACATACCTCTTCCGGGGTGCGCAAGGGTTGCCTTACCTCTTTTTCGTCTCATTCCGAGACGTCGCGCAACCGTTCTCGAAACAGTGCAGCGGGCGTCGGCTTGTCGGACCGCATCCGTAGGATGTGGCCCCGTGCCACTCTCCATCTCCACGGTCAACGTCAACGGAATCCGCGCGGCGGTCAAGCATCGTTCCGAAACCAACCGCGGCTTCCTGCCCTGGTTGGAGGACTCGTCGCTCGACGTCGTACTGCTGCAGGAGGTGCGCGCGAGCGAGGATCTCGCCCGCGACGCGCTGGCCCCTGCCCTCGACGCCGGATGGCATCTCACGATGAACGAGTCGTCGGTCAAGGGGCACGCCGGTGTCGGCGTGCTGACCCGCACCGAGCCGGCCGCGGTCCGGTTCGGCTTCGGGAGTGCGGAGTTCGACGATCTCGGCCGCTACCTCGAGGTCGACCTCGACTCCGACCTCGGGCCGGTGACCGCGGCCAGTCTGTACCTCCCGAAGGGGGCGGCGCGCACCGACGCCGAGAAGGACATCGCCAAATACGAGGAGAAGGTGCGGTTCCTCGACGAGTTCGGCGCCCACCTCGGTCGGCTCGTCCGCAGCGGCAGCCACGTCGTCGTCGGCGGCGACTGGAACATCGCCCACGCCGAGGCGGACATCAAGAACTGGAAGGGCAACCTGAAGAGTCCGGGCTTCCTGCCGCATGAGCGCGCGTGGGTGGGCGGTCTCCTGGAATCCGGCTGGCACGACGTCACCCGTGAGCTCTATCCCGGTGAGAGCGGCCCGTACTCGTGGTGGTCGTGGCGCGGCAAGGCGTTCGACAACGATTCCGGCTGGCGGATCGACTACCAGCTCACCAACCGCTCGCTCGCCGAGCGTGCGGTGAAGGCGACGGTCGACCGGGCTGCTGCATACGACCTGCGCTGGTCCGATCACGCGCCGGTCACCGTTGTCTACGAGTGAGGCGGGCGCCCGCGTAAAAGGGCTTTGCGCGTGGTGCGAAAATGGACCAATGAGTTCTGACGTCCCCGCACGCCCCCGCGTACTGTCGGGAATCCAGCCGACCAGCGATTCCTTCCACCTCGGCAACTACCTGGGTGCGGTTCGACAGTGGGTGGCCCTGCAGGACGATTTCGAGGCGTTCTACTTCATCCCGGACATGCATGCCATCACGGCGTCCTTCGATCCGAAGACACTGGCCGAGCGCACGCGGCTGTCGGTCGCGCAGTTGCTGGCCGTCGGCGTGGACCCCGAGCGCTCCACGATCTACGTTCAGTCGCACATCCCGGAGATCGCCGAGCTGACCTGGGTGCTGTCGTGCATCACCGGTTTCGGTGAGGCGAGCCGGATGACGCAGTTCAAGGACAAGTCGGCCAAGCAGGGCGTCGACGCCGCCAGCGTCGGCCTGTTCACCTATCCGATCCTGATGGCCGCGGACATCCTCGCGTTCCAGGTGGATCAGGTGCCGGTGGGTGAGGACCAGCGTCAGCACCTCGAACTCACCCGCGATCTCGCGCAGCGGTTCAACTCGCGGTTCGGCAAGGTCCTCAAGGTTCCCCAGGCGTACATCGTCAAGGAATTCGCCAAGATCTACGACCTGCAGAACCCGACCGCGAAGATGAGCAAGTCCGCCGAGACCGACAAGGGTCTCATCAATCTGCTCGACGAGCCGAAGAAGTCCGCCAAGAAGATCCGTTCGGCGGTGACCGACACCGAGACCGAGATCCGCTTCGACCCGGAGAACAAGCCCGGTGTCAGTAACCTGCTGACCATCCAGTCGGCGTTGAGCGGTACCCCGGTGGACGTCCTCGTCGACAAGTACCAGGGCAAGGGATACGGCGACCTGAAGGTCGAGACCGCCGACATCCTCGCCGAGTTCGTCACCCCGCTGCGCGGCCGCGTCACCGAGTACATGGACGATCCCGCGCAGCTCGACGTGATCCTCGCACGGGGCGCGGAGCGCGCCCGGTCGGTGGCCTCGGCGACCCTCGAGTCGGTCTATGACAAGGTGGGTTTCCTGTCACCGAGGCGCTGACACGGTCCTGAGTCCGGCGCCCTCGGCAACCCGACGAGGAGGCGTGCGGTGAGTTCGGTGGTCGATTCGGGGAAGTCGCTTGCAACGCGGGCGAAGTCGATCTACGTGGACCGGCGCGAACGCTGGCCGTGGCTTGACCATCTACTCCGAACCGTCGATCGCTACAACGACCGTCGCGGCAATCTGTATGCCGCGAGCATCAGCTTCAACGGCATCCTCGCGTTGGTCCCGATCATCATGGTCGCGTTCGCGGTTGCCGGCTTCGTGCTGGCCCGGCAGCCGGAGATGTTGCAGACCATCCAGGACGCAGTCGTGGAGAAGATGCCGGGGCAGCTGGGCGACCAGGTCTCCGACATCATCACCTCGGCCATCGACTCCCGCACCACGGTCGGTGTCGTCGGTCTTCTCGGTGCGGCGTTCACCGGCATCGGCTGGATCTCCGGCGTCCGCGCCGGAATGACCGAGATGTGGGGCGGCCGCGTTCAACGCAACGCGGTCATGTCGAAGGTGTGGGACCTCGTGACTTTCGCCGGCCTCGGCGTGGCCTTCGCCGTGACAATGGCGATCACCGCGCTGGGCAACTCGGGTCTCACGCAGACGGTCCTGGGGTGGGTGGCTCTCGATGACGCGTCGTGGGCGCCGATCCTCGTCCGCGCGGTGTCGATCGCCGTGTCGATCCTCGCCACCTGGGCGTTGTTCACCTTCATCATGGCCCGACTCCCGTTGGTGCAGTTGCCCTTCCGCAACACCCTCAAGGCCGGTCTGATCACCGCGGTCGCATTCGAGATCGTCAAGACGGTCGGCGGCCTCTACCTCCAGTCGGTGCTGAGCAGCCCGGCGGGCGTGGCGTTCGGTCCGATCCTCGGCGTCATGGTGTTCGCCTACCTCGCATCGCGCATCGTGCTCTACGCAGCCGCGTGGTGCGCAACCGATCCGGCGAACGCCGAGTTCCAGGTCGAGGAGGACCCGGACGCGGAACTGCATCGGCCCGTGGTCATCTCACCGACCGTCGAGGTCAGTCCGACGCCGCGGCCCGCGGCACTCGCAGCCGCCGCGGGCGTCGGTGCGGGGATCATCGTGCTGATCGGATGGTTGTCGAGTCGAACGCGCTGAGCGGGAACGGGTCTGATCCGTCACCTACGTCCGAAGAGCCTCAATCCCACCAGCAAGAGGACCACGGCGGCGAGGGCTGCGAGGAGTCCGATGAGGATGCGGACCGAGATGGGTGAGGCGGCGTCGGAACCCGTGCTCGCGAGGTGGGAGTCCGCCGACGACGCGGCGCGCGGTGCGGTGGTTTCGACTGCCTCCCCGGATGATTCGACGAGGCGTCCAACCGAGATGTTCGGGTCGGCTCGGAAACCGTACTCGAACATCTCCCGCGCCTGGTCCCAGTACATGTCGCCCTCGACCGAAAGTCCGTACATCTGGACGACGAGGATGCGGCGTCCGTCGCGTTCGGCCGCGCCGACGTAGGTCTTGCGGGCGTCGTCGGTGTATCCGGTCTTGCCGCCGAGCATGCCCGGATAACCGTCCACCAGAAGGCGGTTGCTGCTGTACATGTCGTACGCCGGATGGTCCTTGTCGCCGGGCACATCGGGTCGGCGGGGATACCCGGGGAACCGGAAGGTGGGCTTGGTGATCAACTCCCGGAAGGTCTCCTGTGCCATGGCTTCCCGGTAGATCAGGGCGAGGTCGTACGGCGAGGAGGACATCCCGGCGGCGTCGAGACCCGACGGGCTGGCCGCGCGGGTGTCGGCGGCGCCCAGCTCGCGGGCGCGTTCGTTCATCTTCTCCAGCGTGGTCTCCACACCGCCGAGTTCGCGCGCGAGGGCGTTGGCGCAGTCGTTGCCCGACACCATGAGCAGTCCGGTCAACAGGTCGCGGACGGAGTAGCGACCGCCGGGCCCCATCCCGCAGGAGTCGCCCTCGGTGCTCCAGTCCTCGGCGCTCGGGACGACCGTCGCATCGAGATCGAGCTCGTCGAGCACGATGAGCGCGAGCAGCACCTTGATCGTAGACGCCGGCCGGTACCGCCCGTGCGGATCCTTGGCCGCGATGACGTTGCCCGAGTCGAGGTCGGCGATCAGCCACCCGGCCGAGGTGAGCCGAGGGGGGACCGGACCCGCGGCGGGATCGGCGACGACGCCGCAGTACCCGAGGTCCTCGCCCCCGATCGGCGGGGTGGGGACCGGCAGCGGGGGCGGGGTCGTCGAACCGGGTGCGACGACCTCGGACTCGTCGACGGCCGGTGGGGTGCCGGTCTTGTGCGGACAGTGGTCGGTGACGGGCGTCGTGAAGGCCGGCGGCCCACCGGTCGGGACGGGAACCGCGCCGGCTCGTCCGACACTTGTCGGACCTGCGGCGATCATGCACAGCAGCAGCCCGAGGAGGGCGGCGACGAACGCCGTTGAGGTCCGGCGAGTCCACCCCGAGGTCACCGACCGCACGTTACCAGCGCAACCGCGCAGGCTCAGGACGCGCGGAGCGGCCGTGTCCGACGTTCGGCCGCGTGGACTACAGCAGCGAGTACGCCTGGCCCAGTACCGACCGCAGGATCTGCTCGATCTCGTCGAACTCGGCCTGGCCCGCGATGAGCGGTGGGGCGAGCTGCACGACGGGGTCGCCGCGGTCGTCGGCGCGGCAGTAGAGCCCGGCGTCGAACAGTGCGGTGGAGAGGAATCCGCGCAGGATGCGCTCGGACTCGGCCGCCGTGAACGTCTCCTTGGTGGCCTTGTCCTTCACGAGTTCGATCCCGTAGAAGTACCCCTCGCCGCGTACGTCGCCGACGATCGGCAGGTCGTGGAGCTTCTCGAGGGTCGTCCGGAACGCCGGTGCCTGGGTCTTGACGTGCTCGTTGAGGCCCTCGCGCTCGAAGATGTCGAGGTTGGCCAGCGCGACTGCCGCCGACACCGGGTGCCCGCCGAAGGTGTAACCGTGCGCGAACGTCGTGGTGCCGTCGCGGAACGGTTCGAACAGGCGGTCGCTGGCGATCATCGCGCCGATCGGGGAGTAGCCCGATGTCATGCCCTTGGCGCAGGTGATGATGTCGGGGACATAACCGAAGTCGTCGCAGGCGAACATCGACCCGATGCGGCCGAACGCGCAGATCACCTCGTCGGAGACCAAGAGAACGTCGTACTCGTCGCAGATCTCGCGGACCCGCTCGAAATAGCCGGGCGGCGGCGGGAAGCACCCGCCGGCGTTCTGGACGGGCTCGAGGAAGACCGCCGCCACCGTGTCCGGGCCCTCGAACTCGATCGCCTCGGCGATGCGGTCGGCGGCCCAGCGGCCGAACTTCTTCGGGTCGGCGGACATGTCGTCGGCCGCCCGGTAGATGTTGGTGTTCGGCACGCGGAAGGCCCCGGGCGTCAACGGCTCGAAGGCCTCCTTGAGGGCCGGCACACCGGTGATGGCGAGGGCGCCCTGCGGTGTGCCGTGGTAGGCGACCGCACGCGAGATCACCTTGTGCTTACCGGGTTTCCCGACGAGCTTGAAGTACTGCTTGGCCAGCTTCCAAGCGCTCTCGACGGCTTCGCCGCCACCGGTGGTAAAGAAGACTCGGTTGAGGTCGCCGGGTGCATAGGCGGCGAGGCGTTCGGCGAGTTCGATCGCCGGGGGAGTCGCGTACGACCACAACGGGAAGAACGCGAGATCCTTGGCCTGCCTGGCGGCGGCCTCGGCCAGTTCCTCCCGACCGTGACCCACTTGCACGACGAAGAGTCCGGCGAGCGCGTCGAGGTAGCTGCGTCCCTGATCGTCGAAGATGCGCATACCCTCGCCGCGGGTGATCACCGGCGGCGTGATGGCGTCGCCGTGCCGGGCGAAGTGTCCCCAGAGATGCGCCGCACTGCGCTCGCCGAGCGACCGGGCGGAATCGGGTGGTGTCGAGGGTGCGGTCAGTGTCATCGTGACTTCCAGTCGGTCATCTGGTTCCCCAGTTGTATTGCTGTTTGACGAGTTTGAGATAGACGAGGGTCTCGGTGCCGACGACCTCCGGGTGCACGCGCACCTTCTTGTTCAGGATCTCCAGGAGATGGTCGTCGTTCTCGCAGACGACCTCGATCAGGATGTCGAACGATCCCGCGGTCAGCAGGACGTAGTCGATCTCGGGGTGTTCGGCGAGGTGTTGCGCCAGAGCCTGGGTGTCACCCACACAGCGGATCCCGATCATCGCCTGGCGGGCGAACCCGAGCTTGAGGGGATCGGTGACCGCGACGATCTGCATGAGTCCGCTCTCGCTGAGCTTCTGGACCCGGTTGCGGACGGCGGCCTCGGACAGGCCGACTTCCTTGCCGATGGAGGCATAGCTACTCCGACCATCGGCCTGCAGGAGTTCGATGATCTTCTTCGCAGTTGCGTCCAACTGTGTGGATGCAGGGTCAGCCACCCCATGATCGTGACGGATTCCGCAGCGGACCGCAACACAGACGACTGAATCCGCAACGAAACCGGAATTCGACACGTGAATCCGCAACGGCGGCGGTAGGATCTGGGGGTATGTCCTCTCCAACCAGCATTCCGTCCGGCTGGATCGACGGAAAGCCCCATCACTCGACCGGTGCCGATCACATCGTGATCAATCCTGCCACGGATGAGCCGGTCGCGACCGTGAAACTCGCAGGTCGCGGTGACGTCGATACCGCGGTGGGCAGTGCTCGCGCCGCGCAGCCCGCCTGGGGTCGTGCGACCCCGGCCGAACGGGCGGGAGTCCTGCTCGCGTTGGCCAGGGCGCTCGACGCCGAGTCCGACCTGCTGATCGCCGAAGAGGTCGCCCACACCGGTAAACCGGTTCGGCTCGCGACCGAGTTCGACATCCCCGGATCGATCGACAACGTCGACTTCTTCGCCGGAGTCGCACGGAATCTCGAGGGCAAGGCGAGCGGGGAATACTCAGGTGACCACACCTCGTCGATCCGCCGGGAACCCGTCGGGGTCGTCGGCACCATCACGCCGTGGAACTATCCGCTGCAGATGGCAGTGTGGAAGGTCATCCCGGCACTCGCCGCCGGCTGTGCGGTGGTGCTGAAACCCGCCGAGATCACGCCGCTGACCACGCTGACGATGGCCCGCATCGCCACCGAGGCCGGACTGCCCGACGGTGTCCTCAACATCGTCGTCGGCACCGGACCGGAAGCCGGCGCCCATCTCGCCGGGCATCCCGACGTCGACATGGTGACCTTCACCGGCTCGAGCGCGGTCGGCCGGCAGGTGATGGCGCAGGCCGCCACCAACGGGGCCCGCATCCAGCTCGAACTCGGCGGCAAGGCGCCGTTCGTCGTCTTCGACGACGCCGACCTGCAGGCCGCGATCCACGGTGCGGTCGCGGGCTCGATCATCAACGGCGGTCAGGACTGCACCGCGGCCACCCGCGCGATCGTCGCGCCCGCGCTCTACGACGACTTCGTCGACGGCGTCGCAGACCTCATGTCGCGGGTTGTCATCGGCGATCCGACCGACCCGGCAACCGATCTGGGCTCCCTCATCTCCCGGCGGCACCGCGACAAGGTGGCCGGGATGGTGGACCGTGCGCGGGCGGCCGGCGCGCGCGTGGTCACCGGCGGTGGCGTCCCCGACGGTCCGGGCGCCTTCTACCCGCCCACGCTCGTCGCCGACGTGGCCGAGGATTCGGAGATCTACCGCGACGAGGTGTTCGGGCCGGTACTCGCGGTCAGTCGTTTCACCGATGACGACGACGCGATCCGTCGCGCCAACGACACCCCGTACGGCCTCGCGGCGTCGGCATGGACGCGCGATGTGTATCGCGCGCAACGTGCTTCGCGTGAGATTCACGCCGGGTGCGTCTGGATCAACGACCACATCCCGATCATCAGCGAGATGCCGCACGGCGGATTCGGTGCCTCCGGCTTCGGCAAGGACATGTCGACCTACTCGCTCGACGAGTACCTGCTGATCAAGCACGTCATGAGTGACATCCATGGCGTCGCCGAAAAGGAATGGCACCGAACGATCTTCACCCTCGGCGGTCCGACGGCGTGACCGACCGGAGGTGGGCCTCGCGGCCGACCCAGCGGGGAGTCGAGGTGGTCGCGCAGGCCGCGGCCCGCCCCTTCTGGCTCGACCGCGACCTGCGTCCCGAACCCCGGCCCCGACTCGTCGGCGAGACCACCGCCGATCTGCTGGTGGTCGGCGGTGGCTTCACCGGCCTGTGGGCGGCCGTGCAAGCCGCCGAACGCAATCCCTCCCGATCGGTCGTGCTCGTCGAACGCGACCGGCTCGCCGAACATGCCTCCGGACGCAACGGAGGCTTCTGCGCGGCCAGCCTCACACATGGACTCGGCAACGGACTGCAGCGGTTCCCCGACGAGATGCCCACGCTGCTGCGCATGGGTCACGAGACCCTCGACGCCATCGTCGACACCCTGACCCGCCTGGGCATCGACGCCGACGTCGAGCGCACCGGCGAACTCGATCTCGCGACCACCGACTGGCAGTTCGACGACCTCGCCGAGACCGCGGCCGCCGGGCAGGCACTCGGCGAGGATCTCGTCCTGCTCGACGCATCCGCGGCCCGGGAACGCGTCAACTCCCCGATGGTCCGCGGAGCCCTCTACGACCCGCATGTCTCGATCCTCGACCCCGCCAAACTCGCGTTCGGCCTCGCCGAGGCAGCCGAACGGCTCGGCGTGCAGATCTTCGAGAGCACCGAGGTTCTGGATCTGACCTCGGATTCGTCGGGTGACGAGATCTGCGCCCGGACGGATTTCGGGCACATTCGCGCCGGTCGGGTCGTCGTCGCGACGTCGGCGAGCCGATCGCTGGTCCGCAGACTGCGCCTCTACACGGTCCCGGTGTGGGACTACGCCCTGATGACCGAACCGCTGTCCGACGATCAGCTCGCCTCCCTGGGCTGGGGCGGGCGCGAGGGACTCGCCGACAGCGGTCCACGCTTCCACTACTTTCGGCTGACCGCAGACAACCGGATGCTGTTCGGCGGTTGGGATGCCCCGTATCACTTCGGGTCCGACGACGACCCCCGCCGCGCCCACCAACCCGGTGAATGGGCGCTGCTCGGTGAGCATCTCCTGCAGATGTTTCCGCAGCTCGACGGGATCACTGCGACGCACACCTGGGGCGGGGTGATCGACACCTGCTCGCGGTTCTGCGCCTTCTGGGACACCTCTCACGTTGGGCGCGTGGTGACGGCGGTCGGTTTCACCGGACTCGGCGTCGGCGCCTCGCATTTCGCGGCTGCCACCGCACTCGACCTCGTCGACGGTCTACGGACCGAACGCACCGCCCTGGAGATGGTGCGCCGCAAGCCCTTACCGTTCCCGCCGGAACCGATCCGCTGGGCCGGAATAACCTTCACCCGACATCAGATGGCGCGCAGCGAACGTCGCAACGGTCGCCGCGGCGCATGGCTCACGCTGCTGGACCGGATCGGACTGGGATTCGACAGCTGATGCCGTCAGCCGCGGACCACTCCGGTCAGCCACCGGGTCAGCACGGTGCGCGCGAGCGGGATGGTGACGGGTTCGGTGGCTGCGGCGTCGCCGGCGAAACGGTCGGTGGCTTCGGCGCCGATGGTCTCGGTGATCAGCGATCGCGACTCGGTGGAGTCGAGCCATTCGCCGACGAGCTCACCGCCGGCCTCGAGGTGGAACTGCACGCCGTACGACTTCCCGTGGCGGTACAACTGATTGACACACGTCGACGACGACGCCAGCAGCGTGGCCCCCGGCGGGAGTGTGAACGTGTCGAAATGCCATTGCACGACGTCGAATTCCGGCGGCACCGTTCCGGACGTGTCGTCGCGCGCGGTGCCCCAGACCGGATCGGCGGCGCCCGCATCGTTCAATGTGACGGTGTGGATGCCGACCTCCGGTGAGGAGGCCGTGTACACGTCGGCGTCCAGCGCGGCGGCCAGCATCTGGGCGCCGAGACATACGCCCCAGATCGGGATGTCCAGGTCGAGCGCCCGGCGCAGGAGCGCGATCTCGTCGGCTATCCACGGAATGCGTTGGGTGTCACCGACTCCCATGGCGCCGCCGAGGGTCACTACGGCGTCGAACCCGGTCAGGTCAGTGGGCACCGGCTCGCGCCAGATCCGCAAGGTGGTGACGTCCGCGAGGTCGGTCAGCGGTGGGCCGTAGAAACCCGGAGGCTCGGAGTCGGCATGGCGGATCTCGAGCACTCGCGCACGTTGGATGGTCAAGTCGGTGTCGGTCTCCGTGGTCGGTGCGGGTTGCGGTCAGCCGCTCTTGGGGACCACGATAACCGGTGCCGTCGTCCACCGGAGGATACGAGAGGCGGTGCTGCCGAGGAAGACCCGGTTGGTTGATCCGAGGTGACCGGAGCCGATGGCGACGATGTCGTTGGCGTCCCAGGGGAGATTGGCCAGCGCCTCGTCGAGCGTTGTGCCGTCGGCGACGAGGACGTCGACCTCGAGTTCGGGATTCACCTCGGAGCGGGTCTTCTCGAGGAGTTCACGCGCGACGGCGATCTGGGCGGCGCGCACGTCCCTCGACGAGTCGTCGTCGAAAGGCGATTCGAGGGAGACCAGCGAGAGCAGTCGGAGGTCGAGCTTGGCGCGTTCGGCCAGCTTCTCGGCGAACGGGAGCGGATTGTCTTCGCCGGGTCTGACCGGGACGGCGACGGTCACCATGTCGAGGACCGCGTCCACCCGATCCGCATATCCGCGCGGCGCCAATGCGACCGGAACAGGTGAGGAGTGGACGAGTTCGTTGCTGACGGTGCCGAGCGTGTGGCGACTCAGCAACCCGTCGCCCGTGCCGCCGACGACGATCATCTTGGCCTCGGTGTCGACCGCGTGGGAGGCGAGCCCGTCGGCAAAGGACTCGTTGACCGTGACGACGGTGCGATAGGAGAAGCCGGCGGGGATAAGCTCGGCGCCCTCGCGGAGCCAGTCGGCGGCCTGCGCCTCGATGCGCTGTTGATACTGGGCGAGCCCGGGCTGGCCGTCGTAGGGCGTCGGGCGAACCACGCACACCAGGTCGATGGCCGCGCCGGTGACCCGGGCGAGCGCCACGGCGAGGACGACCCCGTCGGCGCCCGAGGGGGTCGCGAGGTATCCGACGGTGAGCCGGGGAGTGCCCGGATCGTCGGTCGGGTCGATGGGCGTCTCTGCGTCAGGGCGGGTTGCGGCGGTCTCAGTAGACATCGGGAACCTTCACCTCGGTGGTCGCGGTCAGTGTCTTGCCCCGGAAGAAGTCGCTGTTGTGGGCGAAACAGGCGAGCATCAGGGGGATTCCGAGAACCAGCATGCCCACCCCGAGGACGAAGACGCCACCGATCCCGCCGACCGAGGTGGCGCCGTAGTCCGGCGAGATCATGTCGATCGCGGAGCGGATGAAGGCCGCCGCCATTGCGAGGCCGCCGAGGAACGGGAAGAGGCCGCGCAGGAAGAAGTTCCGTGCGGAGGCGAACAGGGTCGAACGGAAGTACCACACGCAGGCGAAGGCGGTGATCCCGTAGTAGAAGGCGACCGCCAGTCCGAGGGAGGAGATGGAGTCGGCGAGGGTGTCCTGGCTAAGCAGTGACAGGACCAGGTAGAAGGTGAGGGCCGCGGCACCCATGACGCCGGTGCCGAAGGCGGGGGTCATGTAGCGCGGGTGGATCGAGGCGAACTTCTCGGGCAGTGCCTTGTAGACGGCCATCGACAGGCTGCCGCGTGCGGTGGGCAGGATCGTGGACTGGGTCGAGGACAGCGCGGAGACGCAGACCGTCAGCAGCAGTGCCGACGACATGATCGCGCCGGCCACCGGCTCGCCCAGGATCGTCAGGACGTCCTCGTCGTTCGCGTCGTTCCCCAGTCCGATCCCGGTGTCGCCGAACCCGGCGAACGACTGGATCGCGTAGGCGACCAACACGTAGGTGGCGACCAGGATCACGCACGTGAGAAGGGCGGCTCGGCCCGGGGTCTTGTCGGGGTCCTTGGTCTCCTCGCTGATCGCCAGGCACGCATCCCAGCCCCAGTAGATGAAGATGCACAGGATGACCGCCGCAGCGATCTGCGACTGGTCGAGACCACTGGGCCACAACCAGGACCACTCCGGTGTGATCGCCTGGTCGCCGGCCCGGCCGGTGCCGACCTTCACCAGCGCGATCACGCTCGCGATGACGAGCACGGCGAACTGGATGAACATCAGGATCGCCTGCATGCGTTCGCTGATGACGATGCCGCGGATGCTGATCCAGGTCATGGCGATGATGAAGAAACTGCCGAGCAGGATCTTCGCCAGCAGGCTGTCGGCCAGGCCGTGGAGGCCGAGGAACTTGAACAGGTACAGCGCGGCGATCTCGGAAACGTTGGCGAGCACGATGATCGCGGACACTGCCAGGCCCCACCCGCCTATCCAGCCGACCCACGGTCCGAAAGCCTTTGTGCCCCAAGTGAATGTCGTGCCGCAGTCCGGGGTGTCGCGGGACAGTTCGCGATAGGCGAAGGCCACGAGCAACATCGGGATGAAGGCGAGGACGAACATCGCCGGGGCCTTTGCGCCGACGCTGTCGACCACGAAACCGAGAGTGGCAGCGAGGCTGTAAGCCGGTGCGACGGCGGACAAGCCGATGATGACGTTGCCCATCAGCCCGATCGAACCGAGACGCAGGCCCTTGTTGCCGGGATCATCAACGACGCGGGCCTTGCCGCTGTCTCCGACCGCTCCGGTCTCGATGCGCTCCGCCATGGTGGTTCTCCGCTCACATGATCACGACGAGAGACAGAGTACGATTCTGCTTCCGATTCCTCCCTGTAAGTTCGAAACCTGGCTCAATTGCGTGCTCGGCACCTGCTCGTCGGTTCGTGTCCACGAGCGGTGTCCTCGGCGACGAGTTTGGACTCGACCCAGATCTGACATCTGGAAAAGCCTCCGCCGGACTGGAATAGCGCGTCGAGTGGTTTGTCCGGCGAATGTCTTGTGTACACCAGCGATGCCGACCACAGCTTCGTGTGGCCGTCCTGATGGGTGAGCGGGACGTCGGTCTGGGTGCGGAGTCGGCCGGCGGCGTCGAACCATACGGCGGCGCCGTTGTGTTGGTGGTCGGAGGTCAGGGTGATCGTGACCGGTTGGGCCTCGTGGTCAGGGTCGGCGTCGGGCGTCGGTGCCGCCGTGGCGGGGGAGAACACCGCCAGACACAGGGCGGTGCTGGTCAGGAGGGTGAGCAGTAGGCGGACGTACAGGACTCGGACCACGAAGACTCTCCGTTCGGCGGGCTTGGCTGGGTCCTTCTTGGACGCAGCCGGGCGCCGTGCGGTTCCCGATCACCTTACGAGCGTCAGCTCCCGGGTCGTGGTCTGGCGGAAATCCGTTGTGGCATCGAGCAACCGGGTGATCGCCAGACGACCCTGCAGGCGGGCCAGGCCGGCTCCCACGCAGAGATGTAGGCCCTTGCCGAACGCCAGGTGCGAGCCGTGCCCGGACCGGGCAGCGGCGCGGTCGAGGTCGACGGTCGGCGCGGCGTCGAAGTGCTCGGGGTCGCGGTTGGCCACGCGCCACATGAGAAAGATGTGGGAGCCGGCGGGGAGGTGGGTGTCGCCGAGTGTGGTGTCGGCGACGACGTGCCGGAAGTGGCCGCGGAAGGGGGATTCCAGGCGCAGGGCCTCCTCGACGAATGCTGGGATGAGGGCGGGGTCGCGACGTAACCGGGCGGCGACCTCGGGGTGTTGCGCCAGAACCCGGACCGCATCGGTCAGCAGGCTGACGGTGGAGTCGGACCCCGCCGCGACGAGTTGCAGGAGAATCATCACCGCCGCCGGGTGATCCAGGTCGTTGCGGGCCACGGCCGACGCGATGTCGTCGAGCACCCCTCGTTCTGGCGTGCCGGCCCTGACGTTGCGTAGTGCCGAGTCCAGTCGGTCGCCGAGGTAGGCGGTGAGTTCGGCGACCGCCGTGATCGCGGTGGTGAGTTGGCCGGGGGTGATGACGCCGTCGATCAGCACGTTGGTCGCACCGGCCCAACGGGCGAGATCGTCGATGTCCCCGTGTGGCAGGCCGAGCAGCCCGGTGACCACGGTGATCGGGACACGTTGTGCCACAGCTGTTGTCCAGTCGATTGTGTCGCCGTCGAGTCCCTCGGACCAGGCGGTGTCCACGACCTCGGCGACAAAGGGCTCCAGGGCCCGGATGCGAGCAGGTGTCAGCGACGGCATGACCAGCGACCGGTGGAGGCGGTGGCGCGGGCCGTCGGCGGTGGCCAGGACGTGCATCGCATCGCCGAGTCCGGCGACCGGGAACTCCGACACCGACCCGTCGTCGTGGCAGACCATCGTGGCGGTCAGGTTCGACGAGAAGTCCCCGGGTCGTCGCACCACATCGGCGATGAGCTCCCAGGAACCAACGGCGAAGAACGGGGAGTCGCCGATCTGCTGCACCGGGGACCCGGTGTGGAAACGCGAGAAGAAGGCGGGGTCGTCGAGTGCGAGCATGCACCCAGCGTCACCGACGGGCGCGGCGGGGACAACGGTTCTCGCCGAAGTCGACACGGGGAGATCGTGGCGCCGGGATTCGATGTCTCACGAACCCTTCTTGACCTGCCTGAAAACGCACGCAGCCAGCTGTTCCTTGTCTCATGATGAGATTCGACGACGGAGGGGCGTGCATGGCTGACTGGCTCGTGGGTGGCGATCGCGGCGACGCGGCGCGAAGGAGGCTCGTGTCGCAGGCCGCGACACTGATCGCCTCGCGTGGACTCGATGCGTTCAGCATCGACGAACTGGCCGCTCGAGCCCACTGCTCCCGGGCGACGATCTACCGTCACGCCGGTGGCCGTGCCCAGTTGATCGAGGCGGTGTTGTCGACGACCGCCGCCCCGGTCCTCGAATCGATCCGCGCGGAAGCGGCCGGCACGGCGGGGGAGGAGCGCGCCCGGATCGCGATCACCGCGGCGGTCGGCGCCCTGCGCGCGGATCGGGTGATACGACAGTTCCTCCGGCCGGCGAGCCTCGTCGCGACGACGCCGACCGTGCTCGCCTCGCCGACCGTGCTCGATGTGGCCGCAGAACTCATCGGCATCGACCCCGACGACACCGTCGCCGCCCGGTTCGCGATCCGGTCGGTGCTGACCATGTTGCTCTGGCCGGCGACCCCCGAGGAAGAGGCGGCGCTCGTGGACTCGATCATCGCGGGGATCTTCCGGGGCGAGGCATCGGACGTCCGCCAGACGTAGCGGTCCGTGTCGACCGGCAGCACGATCCGCTACATGTGCGAATGAGCAACGGCCCGCACCGAAGTCGGTGCGGGCCGTTGCCGGGCTGCAGAGAAAGCTGAAACGTCTAGCGCGAGAACATGAGTGCGCGCTTGACCTCCGAGATCGCCTGCGTCACCTGGATGCCGCGGGGGCATGCGTCGGTGCAGTTGAAGGTCGTGCGGCAGCGCCACACACCGTCGACGTCGTTGAGGATGTCGAGACGCTCGACGGCGCCCTCGTCACGGCTGTCGAAGATGAAGCGGTGCGCGTTGACGATCGCGGCCGGGCCGAAGTACGAACCCTCGGTCCAGAACACCGGACAGCTCGTGGTGCAGCAGGCACAGAGGATGCACTTGGTGGTGTCGTCGAAGCGGGCGCGGTCGCTCTGGCTCTGGATGCGCTCACGGGTCGGCTCGTTGCCCGAGGTGATCAGGAACGGCTTGATCGCGCGGTACGCGTCGAAGAACGGCTCCATGTTCACGACGAGATCCTTCTCCACCGGCAGGCCGCGGATCGGCTCGACGGTGATGGTGATCTCCTTGGACTTGTCCTTGGGGAGCATGTCCTTCATGAGGAGCTTGCAGGCCAGGCGGTTGACGCCGTTGATGCGCATGGCGTCGGAACCGCACACGCCGTGGGCACAACTGCGGCGGAACGTCAGGGTGCCGTCGAGGTAGCCCTTCACGTACAGCAGCAGGTTGAGCAGACGGTCGGTCGGCAGCGCCGGGACGCGGAAGCTCTCGAAGCCCTGGGCGTCGGGATTCTCCGGGTTGAACCGGAAGATCTTCAACGTGACCATGGTGGCCTCGTCGGGCACCGGGGGCAGCGGCGGCTCGTCGGAGGAGGGTGCGGGCTTGTCCAGAACAGATGTCATCAGTACTTACGCTCCATCGGCTCGTAACGGGTCTGCACCACGGGCTTGTAGTCCAGCTCGATGTCCGAGAGAAGGTCGGTGCCCTTCTTGTAGGCCATGGTGTGACGCATGTAGTTCACGTCGTCGCGATCGGGGTAGTCCTCGCGGGCATGGCCGCCACGCGATTCCTTGCGGTTGAGTGCACCGACCACGGTGACCTCGGCCATCTCGAGCAGGAAGCCCAGCTCGATGGCCTCGAGGAGGTCGCTGTTGAAACGCTTGCCCTTGTCGTGGACCTTGATGTGGGCGTAGCGCTCCTTGAATGCATGGATGTCGGTGAGGGCCTGCTTGAGGGTCTCCTCGGTCCGGAACACCGATGCGTTGGCGTCCATCGACGCCTGGAGCTCGGTGCGGATGTCGGCGACGCGCTCGTGACCGTGCTCCGACAGGAGCAGCTCCAGCCAGCCGTCGACCATCTCGGTCGGCTGCTCGGGCAGTTCGGCGAAGTCGGCGTTGTTCGCGTACTCGGCGGCGGCGATGCCGGCGCGGCGTCCGAAGACGTTGATGTCGAGCAGCGAGTTGGTGCCGAGGCGATTGGCGCCGTGAACGGACACACAGGCACACTCACCGGCTGCGTACAGACCGTGGACGACCTCGTCGTTGTTGCGCAGCACCTGACCGTTGATGTTGGTCGGGATGCCACCCATGACGTAGTGGCACGTCGGGAACACCGGCACGTACTCGGTGACCGGGTCGACGCCGAGGTAGGTGCGGGCGAACTCGGTGATGTCCGGCAGCTTCTCGTTGAGGACGTCCTCGCCGAGGTGGGTCACATCGATGTAGACGTAGTCCTTGTTCGGTCCGGCACCGCGGCCCTCGAGCACCTCGAGAACCATGGAGCGGGCGACGATGTCGCGGGGCGCAAGGTCCTTGATGGTGGGGGCGTAGCGCTCCATGAAGCGCTCGCCGTCGGCGTTGCGCAGGATGCCGCCCTCACCGCGGACGGCCTCCGAGATGAGGATGCCGAGACCCGCGAGGCCCGTCGGATGGAACTGGTGGAACTCCATGTCCTCGAGCGGCAGGCCCTTGCGGAAGACGATGCCCATGCCGTCACCGGTGAGGGTGTGGGCGTTGGACGTCGTCTTGTACATACGGCCCGAGCCGCCGGTCGCGAAGACGATCGACTTGGCGTGGAAGACGTGGATCTCGCCGGTGGCGAGCTCGTAGGCGACGACGCCGGTGGCGACCTGCTCGCCGTCCTCGTTCTCGGTGAGGCAGATGTCGAGTGCGTAGAACTCGTTGAAGAACTCGACGTCGTGCTTGACGCAGTTCTGGTACAGGGTCTGCAGGATCATGTGACCGGTGCGGTCGGCGGCGTAGCAGGCGCGGCGCACGGGCGACTTGCCGTGGTCGCGGGTGTGCCCGCCGAAACGGCGCTGGTCGATCTTGCCCTCGGGCGTCCGGTTGAACGGGAGACCCATCTTCTCCAGATCGAGCACCGCGTCGATGGCCTCCTTGGCCATGATCTCGACGGCGTCCTGATCGGCGAGGTAGTCACCACCCTTGACGGTGTCGAAGGTGTGCCACTCCCAGTTGTCCTCTTCGACGTTGGCCAGTGCGGCGCACATGCCGCCCTGGGCCGCGCCGGTGTGGCTACGGGTGGGGTAGAGCTTGGTCAGAACCGCGGTGCGGGCACGCGGTGCGGCTTCGATCGCCGCGCGCATCCCGGCGCCGCCGGCGCCCACGATGACGACGTCATAGCGGTGTTCCTGCATGTTGATGGTCTCCTTTAGCCGACGCTGTTGACGTCGAAGGTGAGGATCGCGTAGGTGCCCAGCACCAGGGTCAGGATCATCGACACGGCCAGCAGCACGTTCAGCCAGAAGCGGGTCGAGTCCTTGCGCGAGTAGTCGGCGATGACGGTGCGCACGCCGTTGCCGCCGTGCAGCTGGGCGAGCCACAGCATGGTCAGGTCCCAGATCTGCCAGCCGGGCGAGCTCCAGCGCGCGGCGACGAACGAGGCGTCGATCCGATGCACGCCGCCGTCCCAGGCGAGCATGATGAACATGTGGCCGATCGTCAGGAAGACGAGGATCAGGCCGGAGAAGCGCATGAACATCCATGCGTTCTTCTCGAAGTTGCCGCCCTTGGGCTTACGCGGGGAGCGGGGGTTGTCCAGGCTGGCCGGACGGTCGTGTTCCTTGCCGAGGGTCTTCGCGACACCGGTGGCTTCCGAGGTGGTCATCTCTGGTGTCTCCTACAGGTGGCTGAACATGATCTGCAGCAGGCGGATGGCGCCGGCGGCGAACACGACGACGAACAGGGTCATCGCGACCCACAGCATCTGACGCTGGTACTTGGGGCCCTTGGACCAGAAGTCCACCAGGATCAGGCGCACGCCGTTGAAGGCGTGGAACAGGACGCAGGCGACCAGGGCGATCTCCATGAGACCGATGATCGGGGTCTTGTAGGTTTCGATGATCTCGTCGTACTGGTTGGGATCGACGCGGATGACCGCGGTGTCCAACACGTGCACGAACAAGAAGAAGAAAATGGTGACGCCGGTGATGCGGTGCAGAACCCAGGACCACATGCCCGGGTCGCCGCGGTACAGAGAACGTCGACGCACCGGGTCAGGTGCGACTTCGGTCGAGGTGCTCATCGGAAAAGTGGCCTCCAACATCGTCGATGGACGCGTCGAATCGGCATGCTCCGACTCGACCATGGACCCATGACAAGAGACTCTAAACCCATGCCCATTCCGGTGATAAATTGCCCGAACCGATTTGAGGCACAAGACATTACGACTTAGGTTTGCCTTACCCAAGCTTTTGCGCCGATGAACAGCGCATGTCCGGTTGGTTACACCCTATGCCTGGAGGTGGGCGTGAGTACCGAAATCGAATGGGATGTTCTGCGACACAAAGCAACTGAGATGTTGTCCCATGCCTACGCCCCGTACTCGCGTTACCCGGTGGGGGCCGCGGGAATCACCTCCGACGGGCGTGTCGTGGCAGGTTGCAATGTGGAAAATGTCTCATACGGTTTGGGCATCTGTGCCGAGGTGTCACTCACCGCTCAATTGATCTCACAAGGCGGGAAGTCCCTGCGTGCGGTCACCGTCACCGACGCTTCCGGCAAGGTTCTGATGCCGTGCGGGCGGTGTCGGCAGGTGCTCCTCGAACACGGCGGTCGCGACCTCCTCGTCGATCACCCGTCCGGTCCACGCGTCCTCTCCGACCTCCTGCCCGACGCCTTCGGTCCCGACGACATCGCCGAGGTCGTCTCGTGACCGCCTCGGTCGAGCCCGCCGCCGACGAGGTCATCCACGCCGTCTCGGTCATCGCGACCAAGCGTGGGGGCGGCGAACTCAGCGACGCCCAGATCGCGTGGATCGTCGACGGGTACACCCGCGGCGAGGTCGCCCCGGAACAGATGTCGTCGTTGTTGATGGCCATCTATCTCCGTGGGATGAACCGCCGGGAGATCGCGACGTGGACCCGCGCCATGATCGACAGCGGACGGCGGATGGACCTGACGGGCCTGCGCCGCGACGGCCGTCGGCTGATCACGGTCGACAAACACTCCACGGGCGGCGTCGGCGACAAGATCACGTTGCCGCTCACTCCGCTGGTTGCCTCGTTCGGAGTGGCGGTGCCGCAGCTGTCCGGTCGGGGTCTCGGCCACACCGGCGGCACCCTGGACAAACTGGAATCGATCCCCGGCTGGCGGGCCGAGGTGAGCACCGAGGAGATGATCGGCCAGCTCGAACGCGTCGGCGCGGTCATCTGTGCCGCCGGCGCGGATCTGGCCCCCGCCGACCGCAAGCTCTACGCGCTGCGCGACGTCACCGGGACGGTCGAGTCCATCCCGCTGCTGGCCACCTCGATCATGAGCAAGAAGATCGCCGAGGGCACCGGCGCACTCGTCCTCGACGTGAAGACCGGTTCGGGCGCCTTCCTGCCGGCCGAGTCCGACGCGCGCGAGCTGGCGTCGACGATGGTCGAACTCGGCCATGATGCCGGGGTCGACACCCGGGCGCTGATCACCGACATGAGCGTTCCGCTCGGCCTGGCGGTCGGCAACGCCGTCGAGGTCGCCGAATCGGTCGAGGTCCTCGCCGGCGGTGGCCCGGCCGATGTCGTCGAGCTGACCCTCGCGCTCGCACGGGAGATGCTCGACGCGGCGGGCCTGCCCGACGCCGATCCCGCCGAACACCTGGCCAACGGCCGGGCGATGGACTCCTGGCGGTCGATGATCTCCGCACAGGGCGGAGATCCGGACACCCCGCTGCCGGTCGCCCGGCATCAGGACGTGGTCACCGCCGACCGGAACGGCGTCATGACCGACATGGACGCGCGTGCGGTCGGAGATGCGGCGTGGCGCCTGGGCGGAGGACGATCCAAGCCCGGCGAAGCGGTGTCGGCGGAGGCGGGCGTCGTCATCCACGCCAAACCCGGCGACCGTGTCCGCGCCGGCCAGCCGCTGTTCACCTTGCACACGCAGGATGAGAACCGGATCGCGGGCGCGCGCTCGAGTCTCGACGGTGCGGTGCGGATCGAGATCGGCACCGACGACACGAGCGGCGTCGGCGACCGGCCACTGATCATCGATTCCGTTAGGTTCACAAGATGACGACGCTGGATCCGGCGCACCTCACCCTCGCGCCCAAGGTTCTCCTCCACGACCACCTCGACGGCGGGCTGCGGCCGGCGACCGTCCTGGAGCTCGCGCACGAGGTCGGCTACGACGGACTGCCCGTCGACGACGCGGCCGGACTCGGGCGGTGGTTCCGCGAAGCCGCCGACAGCGGCTCCCTCGAGCGCTATCTCGAGACCTTCACCCACACCGTCGCCGTCATGCAGACCGTCGACGCCCTCGAACGGGTGGCACGCGAGTGCGTGGAGGACCTCGCCGACGACAACGTCGTCTACGCCGAGGTCCGGTACGCCCCGGAACAGCATCTCGAGGCGGGACTCACCCTCGATGAGGTGGTGGAGGCGGTGCTGCGCGGATTCGCCGACGGCGAGCGGATCGCCGCCGACCGCGGGAAGACGATCATCGTCCGCTGTCTGGTCACCGCGATGCGGCACGCGGCGCGCTCACGGGAGATCGCCGAACTGGCGGTGCGCTACCGCGATCGCGGCGTCGTCGGCTTCGACATCGCGGGTGCCGAGGCCGGTCATCCGCCCACCCGTCATCTCGACGCCTTCGAGTACATGCGGGCCAACTGTGCGCCGTTCACCATCCATGCGGGCGAGGCGTTCGGCCTGCCGTCGATCCATGAGGCCATCGGCTTCTGCGGCACCGACCGTCTCGGCCACGGGGTTCGGGTCTTCGACGACATCGAACTCCCCGACGGCGTCGACCTCGCCGCCCACTCCTTCACCGGGGCGAAACTCGGCCTCATCGCGAACATCGTGCGCGACAAGCGGATTCCGCTCGAACTGTGCCCGAGTTCGAATGTGCAGACCGGGGCGGTCACCTCGCTCGCCGAGCACCCGTTCAACGTGTTGGCCCGGCTCCGGTTCCGGGTCACCGTCAACACCGACAACCGGCTCATGGGCGACACCACGATGAGCAAGGAGTTCGGTCTGCTCGCCGACCAGTTCGGTTACGGCTGGGCCGATTTCGAACGCTTCACGGTCAACGCCATGAAGTCGGCGTTCATCCACTTCGACGAACGGCTCGCGGTCATCGACGACGTGATCAAGCCGGGTTACGCGGTGCTGCTCGGGTCGGGCTGACCTCGATACCGATCAGAACTCCTTTCGATACGCCCCTCCGCACGCTCCGGGGCTACTCAAGGAGCGGGACGGATCAGCCCTTTCGGACGAGCCGGGGCCACTCAAGGAGCGGGACGGATCAGCCCTTCCGGACGAGCCGGGTCTCGAAGTCGTGCTCGAGCGCCCGCCAGGCCTCGGCCTCGTTGTCGAACGGTCCGCTCGGGGCCATCCGCTTCGGGTCGGGGTTGACGGTGTAGTCGACGAACCAGCCGAGGGGAGTCGACGTACCGAGGGCCTCGTTGACGGTGTCGTCGCCGGCGTAGTCGGCTGCGTCGGTGAACAGTTCGACGGCGAGGTCGAGCTGGTCGCGGTCCATGCGGCGCGGGCCGTCGGCGATGTCCTCGGCGAGGCCGGGCAGCACGTAGACGTTGTCGTCGATCACGTCGAACTCGAGTGAGCCGTTGGTGGCCTCGGTGCGGACATCCTCGAACGTCGACAGCTCGGCGAGATCGTGGGTGTTGTCGTCGGCGAGGAAACGCGAGAGCGAGCGCGCCGAGGTGAACACGAAGATCTTGCCCTTGGTGCCGAGGAAGACCGGGTCGTCGCCGAGGTAGCAGCGCAGTGTCAGGTACTCGTTGCCGCTCGTGACGATCTTGATCGGGTCGATGCCGACCGACGCCCAGAAATCGTCGTCGTCGTAATCGTCGTCCTCATCGTCATCTTCATCGTCGGTCTCGTCGGCGGCGTCGTCCGCGGTCTCGACGATCTCGATGTCGTCGTCGTCCGGCTCGTCCTCGTCTTCGGCAGACGCGGCGGCCTCGAGTTCGGCCTCGGCGGTCTCGACGGCCTTCGCGTCGACCTTCGGCGTGGTGATGACCTCGTCGATCGCGTCGAGGACATCGTCCCAGTGCTTGGCGATGAGACGGCCGATGCGGACCCAGAGGTCGAGGCCCTCGCGGCCCTCGAAGTTGCGGGTGCCGGTGGTGACCGCACCCAGGATCGGGTTGCCGTTGAAGAACTTCGTGATCGCGGTCAGTTCGCAGACCTCGCCCAGGATGCGCACGATCTCGAGCGCGTCCTCGAGTTCGGCGATGACCTCGGGGGTCGGATCCTCGGCGGCGAGCTCGGGCACGCCCACCAGGTCGTAGGTGTGGCGCTCGTCGGGGATCAGCTCCTCGGCCTGCACGCCGACGATGGTCGGCCACGCCGGGTGCTCGACGAGGTCGTTGTCGTCGTTGGTGCGGACGAAGGCCGCCAGCTCGGCGACACCGGGCAGGACGTAGAGATCCTCGTCGAGACCGAGGAACGCCTCCCACTCGTCGTCACCCTCTCGCCAGCGGGGTGCCCACAGGGTGAAGCTGTTTCCGTCGGTGAGTCCGAGCTCAATCGGGACGATGTCTCCGGCCATGGGGACACAGCCTAGCGATTGATCGCCGTGGATCCAGTAGTGCCCCCACAGAGGCCGAACGCTCTTCGCGCCACGTTGTCATCGGGGGCGGAAGAATCCTTCGAAGGTCTGGTCGAGATTGGTCGTCCGAACCGGTGAGACGCCGACCGGGTCGCCGGCCTCGATCATCTGATCGTTGCCGATGTACATGGCCACGTGCCCGGACCAGACGGCGAGATCGCCGGGCTGTAACTGGGCTCGTGACACGCGGATTCCGGCGGTGTCCTGATCCTGGGCCAGGCGGGGGAGTTCGAGACCGGCCTGTCGATAGGCCCATCTGGTGAATCCGCTGCAATCGAAACCGGCGGGCGTCGTCCCGCCCCAGAGATAAGGAACACCCCGCTGGCTCAGTGCGGCTCGCACCGCCGTCGCCGCCCGCTCGTTCGGCGCGTGGGCCACCGAACCGTCGGGGAGCGTGATCGGCACGCCCCCGGGTGCCGGCGACCCCGACGGGTGCTCGCCGGTCGCCGAGCCGCCGGTGATCGTGACCGGTGCGGGTGCGATCCGCCGCCCGAGGGCCGCCATCGCGTCGGTGTCGGCGCGGAGGTCGGCGCGTGTGCGAGCGACGATCTCGAGACCGCGGCCGAGATGCTCGGCCGCCACCGGCAGCAGCGTCAGCAGGCCGGCCGGGGTGAACAGCTCGCTCCCGAAGGCGCGGGCCCGACGTTCGAGAGAGTCCACCAGGCCGAGGAGTTGGGTCGACGCCGTCTGCACCTTCCCGCCGGCGCTCTCGACGAGGCGGGCGAAGTCATCGGCGTCGTCGGCCAGCGTGCCCATGCTCTGCTGAAGTCTGCCTGCGGCCTCGACGGCCGCTGCCGCGCCGGAACCCTCCCAGTGTGTGCGCACCGCTTCGGTGGCGGCAGACGATCCACGGCGTGCGGCGTCAACCGCACCCGCGGCGGCACGAACGGTCTCCGCCGGGTTACCCGGGGCGAGGATGCCGGTGCCCAGTGCCGCAACGAGTTGGCGCAGGGGTCCGACGAACATGGCGACGTCGAGCATCAGAGGGTGAACCCCCGGTCCGCGGCCGCGCAGTCGCAGGCGAGGTAGGTGTCGTCCGCGCGGCGGGTGGCCGAGGCGATGTCTTCCTGCCGCGACGCCGTCGTCTCGAGGTTGCCCCGGTGAATCAGGAGGAACTCGACCACCGCGGCGAAAAACTCAGCGCCGATGACCCCGAATGTGATCGCGAGATCGACCAGAACTGCCTCGTCGCTGCGGGCCTGATCGCCGACCAGGACGCTCCCGGTGCGGTGCGTCGACGAGAACTCCTGCAGCGCTGCAGATTCCGTCATCAGTTCGGAGGTCCGGGCGGACCCGGGACGGGAGAGGTCGGCGGTTGGGGCGGTGGATCGCGGGCTCATGGGTTTTCGACGCGGTGGACGCCGGTTCGGTTCCATCGAGTGCGGACGAACCCCGCCGCCGGCGATGCGCGGTACCTCGATGCACACGCGGGTGGGGTTCAGGAAATAGTGTGGTCGCCATGGAACGCCTGATCGTCGACCATCCTCTCGCCGCCGCTCGTCTGACGACGATGCGGGACGAGACCACCGACAACGCCGGATTCCGTGCGGCACTCTCGGATCTCACCCAGATGCTGATCTACGAGGCGCTCGCCGGTGCGCCCAGAGCGGACGTGCAGATCAGCACGCCGCTCGTCCCGCACACCGGATCACGGCTGGCGAAGCCGCCGCTGCTGGTCCCGGTCCTGCGTGCCGGCCTCGGGATGGTCGAGCAGGCGCATGCGATGGTGCCGGAGGCCCGGGTGGGTTTCGTGGGTATCGCCCGCGACGAGGAGACCGCCCAGCCGGTGCCGTATCTCGAGTCCCTGCCCGAGGATCTCTCCGGGCTGCCCGTCTTCGTCCTCGACCCGATGCTCGCGACCGGCGGGTCGATGCTGCACACGATCGAGCTGCTGGTCGCGCGCAACGCCACCGACATCACCGCGGTCTGTGTCGTCGCGGCACCTCAGGGAGTCGAGTTGCTCGAGAAGGCGGGCCATCCGTGCCGTCTGGTCGTGGCCGCGATCGACGAGGGCCTCGATGACGCCAATTACATCGTCCCGGGACTCGGCGACGCCGGCGACCGTCAGTTCGGCCCGCGCTGAGGGAGACCCCGGGCCGTTTGGTTGCTGCGTTCAGCCCGGTGACGACCAGTAGGCGAGCATCGGCTCGTTCGCCAGTACCGAACCGCCCTCCACGATGGTGAGACTCGACGGGGACACCAGGTAGCGGACGGCTCCGTTGCTCGCCTCGAAGGTGTTGCCGACGCGCGTCGGGAACTGCAACTCGATGCCGCCCTCGGGAGCCTGTCCCTTGTAGTACCAACGGCCCGTCTGGTTGCCGACCTGGCAGATGACCACGCGCGACCGCGAGGTCTGACCGATCGCGACCGCCGGGTCGTCGGCGGCGTTGCAGCGCGGTCCGGTGACGAACCCCTGCCAGTCCGCGCCCGCCACGGTGGGGGCCGGACGGTTCGGCGGCGGCGACGGCGTCGTCGTCGTGATGGTGGTCGGGGTCGGCGGCGGGGACTGTGTGACCGTACTCGTGATCGTGGGCGGCTCAGAGGTGGTGGAGCCGGCGGCAACCGTGCCGGTGGACTCCTCGTCGGCGGGGATCAGCAGGAACGCAGCCAGCACGCCCGCGGCCACCAGCAGGACGCCGGCGCCGATGGCCACCAGAACCGCGGGCGACGTCCACGGGGAGCGTGGCGGTGGCGGCGGACTCTGCGGATAGCCACCGGGCCCGTAGGCGCCCGGGTACCCGCCGGGCGGATAACCGCCGGAGCCGTCGGGTGGGTAGGTCATGGTGCTCCTCGGGTTCTGTCGGGACGCGTCGGGGGAGAATTCGCCGCCGGGATCGGTTCTACAGTTCGCCGATGATCTGGGCGAGCAGTTCGCCCATACGCGTCGCCGATGCACGCCCGACCTCGAGCACCTCGGCGTGACTGAGGTGTTCGCCGGTCATCCCGGCGGCCAGGTTGGTCACCAGCGAGACCCCGAGGACCTCCAACCCTGCGGCGCGTGCGGCGATGGTCTCGTGCACCGTCGACATGCCCACCAGGTCGGCGCCCAGCGTGCGCAGCATCCGGATCTCGGCCGGGGTCTCGTAGTGCGGTCCGGGCAGGCCGGCGTAGACACCTTCGGCGAACGACGGGTCGACGCGACGGGCGATCTCGCGGAGCCGGGGTGAGTAGGCGTCGACGAGGTCGACGAACTGTGCGCCGACCAGCGGGGAACGCGCCGTCAGGTTGAGATGGTCGGAGATCAGGACCGGCTGACCCACCGACATGTCCTCGCGCAGACCGCCTGCCGCGTTCGTGAGCACCACCGTGTGGACGCCCGCTGCGGCCGCCGTCCGCACCGGATGAACCACGCGGGCGAGATCGTGACCCTCATAGGCGTGAATCCGACCCAGCATCAACAGGACTCGACGGTCTCCGACCCGAACGGAATGGATCACGCCGCCGTGGCCGGCGGCCTTTGGTGGGGTGAAGCCCGGGATCGACGACATCGGCAGCGAACGGATCGGTGCACCGAACGCGTCGGCGGCCGGGGCCCATCCGGAACCGAGGATCACGGCCACATCGTGTGCGGCGGCGTCGGTCTCGGCGGCGATGGTGGCGGCCGCGACGAGGGCCGCGGCGTCGGCGTCGGCAGTGGGATCCATGCGCCAACCCTAAACGGTGGCCCCGACGCCGGTGCGGCCCTGCGGCGGCGTGCGAGCGCCGCGCCGGGAGAGGACGCGCCGCGGAGCGATAAGGTCTGTTCATGCCATATCTCAACGAGGTCGGGGAGGTCGTCGAACTCCATCTCGGGGCCAAGGGCGCCGAGCTCGACGAGTCGAACCCCGAGAACCGCTTCCGTCTGGAATGGCTCGACGAGGTGGAACGGCTGCTCGCAGGGGTGAACGCCGACCCGAAGCGTCCGCTGGTGCTGACCGCGACCGGCAAGTTCTTCACCAACGGGCTCGACACCGACCACATCTTCGCCGCGCCGGATCAGCTGCCCGCATACCTCGACCGTGTGCACGCGCTGTACGCCACGATCCTCACCCTCCCGGTGCCGACGGTCGCGGCGGTCAACGGCCACGCCTTCGGCGCGGGCGCCATGCTCGCCCTCTGCGCCGATCACCTGGTCATGCGCACCGAGCGCGGCTTCTGGTCGTTGCCCGAGGCGGCCCTGAACATGCCGTTCACCCGCGGGATGTCGACGCTCCTGCGCACACGACTCACCGACCGGACCGCGACCGAGGCGATGTACACCAGCCGGCGCTACGGCGCCGCCGACGCGGTGTCCGCCGGCATCGTCGACGAGGCGGTGGAGGCGGATCGGCTGACCGCCCGCGCCGCCGAGATCGCCACCGCCCGTGCGGCGACGGTTGGACCCAACCTCGCGTTGATCAAGCGGGGACTCCGCGGCCCGCTGCTCGCCGACCTCGCCGTTCCGACGCCCGCCGGGGTCCTGTCGTGACCGGCGTGATGGCCGAGAGTCAGCCGGACGCGTCGAGGATCATCGATGCGTGGCTCGCCGATCACGCCCCCGATCTCGTCGCCTGGCGCCGTGACATCCACGCCCATCCCGAACTGTCCCGGCAGGAGGTGCGCACCACCGAACTGGTGATGGCCGAACTGTCGGCCGCGGGCCTCGACCCGCGTCGGCTCCCGCTGGGCACCGGCGTGGTCTGCGACCTCGGGCCGGCCGGCGAACCGCGGATCGGTCTGCGCGCCGACATGGACGCGTTGCCGGTCACCGAACACACCGGCCTCCCGTTCACCTCGACGGTCGAGGGGGCGTCGCACTCCTGCGGACACGACGCCCACACGGCGATCCTGATCGGCGTGGCCAAGCTCCTGGCCTCGGCGGGACCGCTCCCGGTGGGGGTCCGACTGATCTTCCAGGCGGCCGAGGAGGTCATGCCCGGCGGTGCGCTCGACGCCATCGAGGCCGGCGTGACCAGCGGCCTCGGGCGCATCTTCGCCCTACACTGCGATCCGCGTCTACCCGTCGGCACCGTCGGCCTGCGGTCGGGTCCGTTGACCTCGGCAGCCGACCACATCGACCTGCAGCTCCACTCCGCAGGCGGGCACACGTCCCGACCGCACCTGACCGGCGACCTGATCTACGCGATGGGCACCGTGATCACCGGACTGCCCGGGGTGCTCTCGCGGCGCGTCGACCCGCGGTCGGGAACGGTCATGGTGTGGGGTGCGGCCAATGCCGGCAGCGCCGCCAACGCGATTCCGCAGGAAGGCCGGATGCGCGGCACGGTGCGCACCGGCGACCACGGCACCTGGGCGACCCTGGAGCCGCTGGTCCGCAGCGTCGTCGGTGAGCTCCTCGCGCCGCTCGGCGTGCGCTACGACCTCTCCTACTTCCGGGGTGTGCCGCCGGTGGTCAACGACGAGGTCGCCGTGGGGATGCTCGAACGCGCGGTCGCCGCGATCGGACCTGACGCCGTCGCCGCCACACCGCAGTCACCCGGCGGCGAGGACTTCTCCTGGTACCTCGAACAGGTTCCGGGCGCGATGGCGCGCCTCGGCGTGTGGGACGGTTTCGGCCCGCAGGTCGACCTGCACTCGCCGAACTTCGACCTCGACGAACGCGCACTGGCGATCGGTGTCCGCACCCTCGCGGGCGTCGTCCTCAACGCACGCAGCGCCACCGGCGAACCGCCGGAGCTCACGCCGCCGTTTGCGCCCTAGGCGTCGGGGTCCTTTCGATACGCTCGCAAGCTCGCTACTCGAGGAGCAGGTGAAGGCCGTTCGCGCCAGCTCGCTACTCGAGGAGCAGGTGAAGGCCGTTCGCGCCCAGCTCGCTACTCGAGGAGCAGGTGAAGGCCGTTCGCGCCCTAGGTCGTCGGGCTCAGGATTCGACGGGCCCCGGCCCGGGGCCGACGTTGCGCGACTCGCGCAACCGCAGGTCCTGCACGTAGTCGGCAGGGGCACCGGCGATCTCCGCAGCCTCGGCCATGACGCCGAGGTAGCGGGCCGAGGGGAGCCCGCCCTCATAGGCGTCGAGCACGTAGAGCCAGGCCAGCACGGGGCCGTCGGCGGTGTCGACGCGGGCGCGGATCTTGCGGTGGATACCGAGTTCGGACCCCTCCCAACGGTCGAGGAGCTCCTCGTCTTCGGTGGTCACGTCGTACAGGACGACGAAGACGCGGGCGTCGGGATCCTCGCGGTCCTCGGTGACCGTCGCCAGGGAACCCTCCCAGCCGATGTCGCCGCCACCGAAGGTCAGGCGCCATCCGCGTAGCCATCCCGTACCCGCCATCGGCGAGTGCGGCGCGCGTTCCGCCATCTGCTCGGGATGCATGTTCGATCCGTACGCGGCGTATATAGGCACGGATGGAGCCTAGTGGGTCGACGGCGACTCGGAAAGGCGACAGGCAGGGGCGAAGGAGTGGCGTACGACGCACGCGGGGCCACCACGTGGCGTGTTGCGGAACGATCCGGACTAGGTTGGTACATGGCGCGACACCATGTGACGGTCCGCCACACCAGAGCTACGCACAACCCTGCGGGGCTCGACCCAGTCGGATCTGCCGTCGGACACCACTGAAGTCGGACGCCCGTCGGTCCGGCGCCAGCCAGTTCGCCCATTCGACAACACCACATCGGGCGCGCGGTGCCCCACGAGGGCAGCCGCGGCGAGACCGGTGAAGGACAGGAGTGCACAGTGACCAGGATCGTCATCATCGGCGGTGGCCCAGCGGGTTATGAGGCGGCGCTCGCCGCGGCCGCGTACGGAGCCGACATCACGGTGATCGATTCGGATGGCATCGGTGGCGCCTGCGTGCTGTGGGACTGTGTCCCGTCGAAGACCTTCATCGCCTCCACCGGCATCCGCACCGAGGTCCGTCGCGCCGTCGACCTCGGTATCAACATCAAGACCGACGACACCCTGGTCACCCTCCCTCAGATCCACCAGCGCGTGCGCGACCTCGCCTTCGCCCAGTCCGCCGACATCAAGTCGCGCCTCGTCAGCGAGGGCGTCAAGCTGGTCTCCGGCACCGCCGTCCTCGACGAGAAGCAGGTCGGCGAATCGACGCACGGCGTCATCGCGACCCTCGCCGACGGCAGCACCGAGCGCTACGACGGTGACGTCGTCCTGATCGCGACCGGTGCGTCGCCGCGCGTCCTGCCCGACGCCCAGCCCGACGGCGAACGCATCCTCACCTGGCGTCAGCTCTACGACCTCGAGGAGCTGCCCGAGCATCTCGTCGTCATCGGTTCGGGTGTCACCGGCGCGGAGTTCGTCCACGCCTACACCGAACTCGGTGTGAAGGTGACGCTGGTGTCGAGCCGCGACCGCGTGCTCCCACATGAGGACGAGGACGCCGCCCTGGTGCTCGAGGACGCCCTCGCCGAACGCGGCGTCGAACTCGTCAAGCACGCCCGCGCCGACAAGGTCGTCCGCGACGGCGACACCGTCACCGCCCATCTCGCCGACGGATCGACCGTCACCGGCAGCCATGTGCTGATGACCGTCGGCTCGATCCCCAACACCGCGAACCTCGAACTCGAGCGCGCCGGTGTCGAGGTCGACAAGGGCGGTTACATCCAGGTGGACCGGGTCTCCCGGACCTCGGTGCCCGGCATCTACGCCGCCGGCGACTGCACCGGCCTGCTGCCGCTGGCCTCGGTGGCCGCCATGCAGGGCCGCATCGCGGTGTACCACGCCCTGGGCGAGGGTGTCAGCCCCATCAAGCTGAAAACCGTTGCGTCGGCGATCTTCACGCGTCCCGAGATCGCCACCGTCGGGGTGTCGCAGAAGGCCATCGACGCCGGTGAGTACCCCGCGCGCACCGTGATGCTTCCGCTGGCGACCAACCCGCGCGCCAAGATGAGCGGTCTGCGACGCGGCTTTGTGAAAATCTTCTGCCGCCCCGCCACCGGCGTGGTGATCGGCGGCGTCGCGGTGGCCCCGAACGCCTCCGAGCTCATCCTCCCACTGGCCCTCGCGGTGCAGAACAAACTGACGGTCGGCGACCTCGCACAGACGTTCTCGGTGTACCCGTCGCTGTCCGGGTCGATCACCGAGGCGGCGCGTCAGCTCGTCCGTCACGACGATCTGGACTGACAACCGGCGAGTCCCCACGATCGCGGTAGGGTCGTACCGATCCGCCCGGACCGGGCGCACCGCGACGTGGGGGGAGATGTCGTGACAGGGCCGTTGTCGTGACAGGGCCGTTCGCCCAGAACAATCGGGGCGTGTCGAACGCGCCGTCCTTCGGGGGCGGACGCACCGATTGGGCCGGCATGGGCATCGACGAGATCATCGACACCCTCCGCACCATGGAACCCGGCCAGGCGGCCGGGGACGTCGAGACGATCCTCAAGGCGATCGACGCGGTGCGCCGCGCGTCGGAGCGGATGGCGGCGATGTTCGACGACGACCTGCGCGGCCGCGCCTCCGACACCGCCCTCGAGGCGGGGAAGTCGTTGTCCGACGCCATGCAGCGGAGCCTGGAGACGGCGACCGTCGTCGGCGAGGCACTGGGCAGCGCGGTCGGGATCGTCGGGGCGACACGGGGTCAGGAAGGTCGGCTGCGCGAATTGCAGCAGCACCTTCGCGACAATCCCGAGGACGCGCCGATGGTGCGGTTCGAGGCGGACCGCACCATGTCGGGTACGTACTCGTCGCCGATGCAACGCGTCCAGCACTCGCTTCCCGAGCCCACCGGACCGGACGATCTGGTCCGCGGCACCGGCGGCGTGTCCGCCGGAGGTGGGTCGGGCTCGGGTTCCGAGACGTCCCGGGGTCAGGCCGCGAACACCGTCGACGCCGGGGACTTCGGCCGTTCCGGTGGCGGCGCGGTCCCGGTCGCGACCGACGGTGCGGCTCCGGGACCGGCGGGCGGCGGATCCGCCCCGGTCACCCCGGTGTCGGCGTCGGCTTCCTCGTCGGGCTCGTCCGGCCGTGGCGGCGCCGACGACGACCCCGACGGTCTCCTCCGCGGCGGTATGGGCACCCCGGGCAGCACCCCGCACGGTTTCGCCGGCTCCGGCCGAACGGGCGCTGTGGACGAACCCCGTTCCGCAGGAGCGGGTTTCGGTTCAGGAAGCGGCGGTGGGGCGATCCCGGTCGTCGGGCCACTCCCACTGTCGCCGTTGCCGTCGTCGCCGGCGGTTGCGACGCCCGCAGCATCGGCGCCGCCCGCCACGGGCGCCGCGACACCGCGTGCCGGGATCACCCCACCGGTGGGTCCGGCCGGCGCACCGCCCATGGGCCGCCGACCCGGAGCCGACAACGACGACCAGCACAAGGCTGCGCCCTATCTGCACAACCGGGAGCACGGCGCGGAGATCGTCGGCGATCTGCCACTCGTCGGGCCCCCGGTCATCGGCGACTGGATTCCCCAACGGGCGTCGACACCGTCGGAGACCCCGGCCTTCCGGCTGACTCCGGGTGAGGACCCCACCCTGCCGGGTCGTTCGCCGGAGACCTCCGACGCCGGCACCGCCGGCGGCGACACATCGTCGCCGGACACGAGGAGCCGAACATGTTGAGCCGGGTCGATCGGCTGCCCGGGGGCGTCGCCCGGCTCGCCTCCGCGGTACCGGACGAGGACATCATCCGGTGTCTGCACCTCCTCGTTGCCACGGTGATGGACGTGACGGGTGCGTCGACACCCGAGATCCGCGACGTGATCCGACAGTGGCGCCAACAGGGCAGCGCCGACCCGGCGGGGGTGGCTGCGTTGAGAGTGGTTGTCGCACAACATGACTTCGACTCGTTCGCGCATCAGCGCCGCGGCGACGTCGACGCCCAGCTCGACTGCTTCCGGCGTGCCCGGGCCCTCGACTGCGCCCTCGCGGCCATGTCGGTGACGACGACGGCCGAGGCTCCGCGGACGGCCATGCGGGAGGCGGCCTACGAGGCTGCCGCAGCACTCGGCGGCAGCGCGGGCGTCGTCGGCGTCCTCGCCGACTTCGTCGCCTGAGTCACGCCGGACCGGTGGGTCACGCCAGGCCGAAGCTGTGCTCGACGGCCCGGTTCCACTCCGCGTACAGGCGGTCCCGTTCCTCCTCGGCCATCGTCGGCTTCCACCGCTTGTCCTCGGCCCAGTTGGCGCGGATCTCGTCCTCGCTCTCCCAGTACCCCACGGCCAGGCCGGCGGCGTAGGCCGCACCCAGCGCGGTGGTCTCGTTGACCACCGGCCGCACCACGGGGACGTCGAGGATGTCGGCCTGGAACTGCATGAGCAGTTCGTTGACCACCATCCCGCCGTCGACCTTGAGTGTGGACAGTTCCATGCCGGCGTCGGCCTGCATCGCCTCGATGACCTCGCGGGTCTGGAAAGCGCTGGCCTCTAGTGCCGCACGCGCCAGGTGGCCCTTGTTGACGAAACGGGTCAGCCCGACGATCACGCCGCGGGCATCCGAGCGCCAGCGCGGTGCGAACAGGCCGGAGAACGCCGGGACGAAGTATGCGCCGCCGTTGTCGTCGACCTCCGCGGCCAGCTTCTCGACATCCGACGCCACCGGGAAGAGGCCGAGATTGTCCCGCAGCCACTGGATGAGCGACCCGGTCACCGCGATCGACCCCTCCAGCGCGTACCGCGCCTGCTGGTCGCCGATGCGGTAGCAGACCGTCGTCAGCAGGCCGTGCTCGCTGAAGACCGGCTCGGTGCCGGTGTTGAGCAACAAGAAGTTTCCGGTCCCGTAGGTGTTCTTGGCCTCGCCGGGGTTCAGGCAGGCCTGACCGAAGGTGGCGGCCTGCTGGTCGCCGAGGATGCCGGTCAGCGGGACGCCGGGCAGCGGGCCGTTCCCGCGCAGCGAGCCGAATTCCCCGGATGAGCTGCGGATCTCGGGAAGCATGGACATCGGGATGCCCATCTCCTCGCAGATCTCCTCATCCCAGTCCAACGTCCGCAGATCCATCAGCATGGTGCGCGAGGCGTTGGTGACGTCGGTGACGTGCTGCCCGCCGTCGACACCACCGGTCATGTTCCACGCGATCCAGGAATCCATTGTCCCGAAGCACAATTCGCCTGCCTCGGCGCGTTCGCGAAGACCGTCGACGTTGTCGAGCAGCCAGCGCACCTTGGGGCCGGCGAAGTAGGTGGACAACGGTAGGCCGGTGCGTTCTCGGAAGCGGTCGGCGCCGACGTCGCCGGCAAGCTCCTTGCACACCTCGCTGGTGCGGGTGTCCTGCCAGACGATCGCGTTGTGGACCGGCTTCCCGGACTCGCGGTCCCAGATCACCGTCGTCTCGCGCTGATTGGTGATCCCGCAGGCGACGATGTCCTTGGCGGTCAGCTCGGCCGAGGCCAGCGCGGCGGCACCCACGCGCCGGGTGTTGCGCCAGATCTCGGCGGCGTCGTGTTCGACCCAGCCGGCCCGCGGGAAGATCTGTTCGTGTTCGAGTTGTTCGACGCCGACGACGCGCCCCTTGTGGTCGAAGATCATCGCCCGGGTGGAGGTGGTGCCCTGGTCGATCGCCGCCACGTATTTGCCTGAACTGCCCACGCCGTCAGTGTCGCACGCTGTGGTGCGGCCCGAGATCAATTAGGCTCGGTGAACATGAACACCGAGTTCAACCCGGACCGGCCGGCGGACATGGGACCGCTCTACCGAGCCGAAGCGTGGCGACGTCTCGGTGAGGAACAGTTCGACGTCGTCGTGATCGGCGGCGGGGTGGTCGGCGTGGGTGCCGCACTCGACGCCGCCACGCGCGGTCTGCGAGTGGCGCTGGTCGAGGCCCGCGACATCGCCTCGGGAACGTCGAGCCGGTCGTCGAAGATGTTCCACGGCGGCCTGCGCTACCTGGAACAACTCGAATTCGGGCTGGTGCGTGAGGCACTCAAGGAGCGCGAGCTCTCGCTGCGGCTGCTGGCCCCGCACCTGGTGAAGCCCCTGCCGTTCCTCTACCCGCTGACGCAGCGGGTCTGGGAACGGCCCTACGTCGCGGCGGGAATCTTCCTCTACGACCGCATGGGCGGCGCGAAATCGGTGCCCGGGCAGAAGCATGTGACCCGCTCGGGTGCCCTGCGCGTGGCCCCCGCGCTCAAGCGCAGCTCGCTCATCGGCGGAATCCGGTACTACGACACGGTTGTCGACGACGCGCGGCACAGCCTCACGGTGGCCCGCACCGCGGCCAACTACGGCGCGGTCATCCGCACCTCGACGCAGGTGATCGGCTTCCTCCGCGAATCCGATCGTGTTCTCGGGGTCCGCGTGCGCGACACCGAGAACGGCGACGTCACCGAGGTGCGGGCCCACTGTGTCATCAACGCCGCCGGGGTGTGGACCGACGAGGTGCAGGCATTGTCCAAGCAGCGCGGGCACTTCAAGGTGCGCGCGTCGAAGGGCGTGCACATCGTGGTGCCGCGCGACCGGATCGTCAGCGAGACCGCGATCATCCTGCGCACCGCAAACTCGGTGCTGTTCGTCATCCCGTGGGAGACGCACTGGATCATCGGCACCACCGACACCGACTGGAACCTCGACCTCGCGCATCCGGCCGCCACCCGGGCCGACATCGACTACATCCTCGAACGCGTAAACGAGGTGCTGGTCACCAAGCTGAACCACGACGACATCGAAGGCGTCTACGCCGGCCTGCGACCGCTGCTGGCGGGTGAGGACGACGAGACGTCGAAGCTCTCGCGCGAGCACGCCGTGGCCACCGTGGCGCCGGGTCTGGTGTCGATCGCGGGCGGCAAGTACACCACCTACCGGGTCATGGCCGCCGACGCCGTCGACGCGTGCAACGACTTCATCCCCACCCGGGTGGCGCCGTCGATCACCGAGCGGGTGCCGCTGCTCGGTGCGGACGGCTACTTCGCGCTGATCAACCAGTGCGAGCATCTCGGGCAGCGATACGGCTTGCACCCGTATCGGATTCGGCGACTCCTCAACCGCTACGGCTCGCTCATCGACGACGTGCTCTACTACGCCCAGGAAGACAGGTCGCTGCTCGCGCCGCTGGCTGCTGCGCCGCAGTACCTGCGCGTCGAAGTGGTCTACGCCGCGATCGACGAGGCCGCACTGCATCTCGAAGACGTCCTGGCCCGGCGGACCCGCATCGCGATCGAGTACTCACACCGCGGCGTCGACTGCGCCGACGAGGTCGCGGACCTGCTCGCACCGATCCTGGACTGGACCACCGAACAACGCGACTTCGAGGTCGCGACCTACATCGCCCGGGTCGAGGCCGAGGTTGCCTCGCAGCAACAGCCCGACGACGACTCCGCCGACGCACTGCGCGCCGCCGCCCCCGAGGCACGGTCGGAGATCCTGGAACCGGTGCCCGTCCCCGAGTGAGATCGTCGGACCCACCGGTTCGGTGACATTGTGTCCCGGACAGGTGGGTCGTTGGTCTCTGTTCGATCCCACTGTCCCGCGGCAGGATCGAGGGTGGGGGAGAGAAGGGACTGGTCATGACAGAGACTCCGGTTCAGGTCCTCGGCCCGCACGAGGCGTGGGAACTGCTCGGCTCCGCCGAGTTGGGTCGTATCGCGTTGAGCGTCAACGGTTCACCCGATATCTTCCCCGTCAACTATCATGCCGCGGACGGCAAGATCACCCTGCGCACCGGCGAGGGGACGAAGCTCTCCGAACTCGTCGTGAACGACCGGGTGGCGTTCGAGACCGACGCCCACACCGACACCGGCGGCTGGAGCGTCGTCGCCAAGGGAACGGCCCGCATCCTGACGTCGTTCGGCGACATCGAGGCGGCCGACAAGCTGCCCCTGCGTCCGTGGATCGCGACGGTGAAATACAACTACGTGGAGATCGCCGTCGACGAGATCACCGCGCGCCGCTTCGAGTTCGGTCCCGAGCCCGAGCGGTATCCCGTCTGACGCCGTTTCGCGTGTCAGGTCTGGCAGCGCGGGCACCAGTAGATGGATCGATCGCCGCCGGTCGACGGGATCTCGCCGCGTCTGATGATCGTCGCGCAGCGGCGGCACAGTTGTCCCTTGCGGCCGTACACCCACATCCGTCCGTTGGGTGAGGTCTGGCCGGTGGTGGTGCGGGCCGAGCGCATCCGGTTGGCCCATAACAGGCGTCGGCTGAGATCGACCATCGGACCGAGATCCACCTCGCCGACCGGGCGTGTAGGGAGAACGCCACGGAGATAACAGATCTCGCTGCGGAAGACGTTGCCGACGCCGGCCATCAGCCGTTGGTCGAGGAGTGCCGCGCCGATGGTCTGCTCCGGGTCGGCGGCGAGGCGTCGGATCGCCTCCTCGCGGTCGAAGTCGTCGGCCAGCAGGTCCGGGCCCAGGTAGGCGAGGGCAGCGTCCGGGTCGGCGAGCAGTTCGAGCGTGCCGAGGTCGAAGCCGACGGCCTCGGTGTCGTCGGTGCGGAGGACGACGCGCGCCTGATAGGCGGGGCGGCGCCACTTCTGGCCCAGGCGATGGACATGCCAGACACCTTCCATCTTCAGATGCGAATGGATGCTGAGCGCGTCGCCCGCACCGGGCTCGCTCTCGCCGACGTCGATGAGCAGATGCTTGCCGCGCGACCGGACGGAGACGACGGTCCGTCCCGACAGGTCCGACGTCGCGAGCGATGGGATGCGGAACTGCGTCGACGTGAGGGTTCGTCCCTCGAGCCCCTGGCGTAACCGGGCGGCCGCGGCGAAGACGGTGTCGCCCTCAGGCATGGGTTCCGTACCGGAGTCGGATGCCGCGCGGCGTCGTGGCGAACCCGGCCTCGACGAGGACCTTCCCGAAATCGGTGGCGCGCACCGGCTCTGAGTCGATCTGGTCGATCGTCAGCCGGGAGATGCGACCGGCGCGCACCAGGGCCACCAGCGCACCGGCGGCGGATTCCAGCGAGGGGATCGAGTCGGTGAACGTCAGCAGCGTCTTGCCGCCACGTTCGACGAAACACACGAGTTCGCCGTCGACGAGCACCACCAGCGCGCCGGGCTTGCGGCCCGGGCGGTGTCCGGCGTCGGCGTCGCGGGATCGGGGCCACTCCAGAGCCGCGCCGTACGGGTTGGCCGGGTCGGTCGCGGCGAGGATGGTCGCCTCGCGCGGTGGCTTGCGGTCGGGGAGGGCGTGGCGCCGCAATTCGTCGACCGTGGCCGGGGAGGCGAACTGCGCGCCGCCGAGACCGTCGACGTAGTAGCCGCGGCGGACCTGGCCGTTGTCCTCGAAGACGGTGAGCGCCTTGTAGACCCGGGCGAAACCGCCGGTCACCTCTTCGGCGACGACGCTGCCGCGCGTGATCACGCCGTAGCGCGTGAGCAGTTGGTCGCACAGGGCCTGTGTGGCAATGGTCGAGTCGATCTCGGGTCGGTCCAGCGCGAACCAGCGTCCGCTCGCGGTCGGCGACACCGGCGGTCCGGAGGCGTGCTCGGTCAGGTATCGCGCGGAGAGACGACCGGCGCGGAGCCGGGGTGCCCGACCCCGGGCGCGGTGCGCGGGCGTCGACCGTGGCGTCGTCGGGTTACGCCGGGGATGCAACAGTGCACGGACGGGCGCGAACGTGTCGTTGCTGACCTGTCCCGCCCAGACCAGGTCCCAGAGTGCTGACTCGATGTCCGCGGCCGGCGTCGTGGTGCCGGTGCTGATGTCCCCGGCGATCTGCGGGAACCGCAGTGCGCCACCGGGTTGGAGTGCCGTGGTGATCGCGTCGTGCACGGCGGTGGTGTCGATCGTGTCGGCCTCGGCGATGGTGAATGCGGCCACGTCGGCAGGGTGCAGGGCCACCCAGCCGTCGGCGTTGCCGATGCGGCCGTGCCCCGACCAGACGACCTCGCCGCTGCTCAGCAGCTCGTCGAGCATGGACGGGGCATAGTCGGAGACACGTGCGGGCAGGATCAGCGACTCCCAGGCCGACGCCGGCAGCGGGTACCCGGCCAGCTGGTCGATGACGGTCGCGACGCCGTCGATCCCGCGCAGCTGGGTGCCGGGCGAACCGTGCTGCCATTCCACGAGGAAGCGGGTGAGTACCTCGGTGCCGACCGGTGCGACCTCGGCCCGGCTCGCGGCGAGCGAACCGCGACGGATCTGACCGAGGACGTCGGTGTGACACCACTGGGTGGTCGGCGCCGCGCCCTGAGCCGGATCGGCGGTGCCGGTCTCGGGCAGAAAATCGCCTTCGACGACGCGCCGTTCCGCGGCCAGGCGGGCCAGGGTGTCGCGGACGACCGCGGTGGCGATGCCGAGGGACGCCGCCGCGTCGGTGACGGTGAACGGCCCGTGGGTGCGGGCGTAGCGCCCGATGAGGTCGCCGACGGGGTCGGGTACCGGTTCGAGGTAGGCGGCCGGGATGCCCATCGGCGCCGGGACCCCGAGTGCGTCGCGCAGCCGTGCGGTGTCGTCGATCGACGCCCACAGGGCGCGCCGGTTGTGGTTGATCGAGATGATCTGTCCGCTGCGGTGCAGGTCGGCCAGCACCTCGGCCACTGCTGCATCTCCCCGGTATCTTTCCTCCACTTCTTCGGTGGTCAGGGGGCCGAGCCAGCGGAGCAGGTCGACGACGTCCTCGGCGTCACGCGCCTGCCGCTCGGGGGAGAGACGTTGCAGGCGGGCGATGACCTCGGCGATGACACCGGGATCGAGCAGTTCGCGGAGGTCGACGCGGCCGAGCAGCTGTGCGAGGAGGCTGGTGTCGAGGGACAGTGCGGCCGCCCGACGTTCGGCGAGCGGAGCGTCGTCGGCATACATGAAGGCGCCGACGTAGCCGAACAGCAGCGACGCCGCGAACGGCGACGGACTCGGGGTCTCGGTCTCCACGACCCGGATGCGGCGCGACCGGATGCGGCCGAGCAGATCGAGCAGTGCCGGGAGGTCATACACGTCCTGAAGACACTCGCGAACCGCTTCCAGAACGATCGGGAAGTCCGGGAATTTCGATGCGACGGAAAGCAATTGGGCGCTGCGCTGGCGCTGCTGCCAGAGCGGCGCGCGCCGACCAGGATCCCGACGGGGCAGAAGCAGTGCGCGCGCGGCACATTCGCGGAACCGAGAGGCGAACATCGACGAGTCGGCAAGACCGTCGGTCACGAGCTGTTCGACCTCGTCGGGATCGAGGAGGAAGACGTCGGCACCCGGGGGTGCGTCGTCGGTGTCGGGGAGACGCAGGATGATCCCGTCGTCGGACGCGGTGGTGGCGCCCTCGATCCCCAGCGTCGCGAGGAGTCGTTGGGAGATGGCGCTCGCCCACGGCGCGTGGACGCGCAGACCGTAGGGCGAGTGCAGGATGACGCGCCAGTCGCCGAGTTCGTCGCGGAATCGTTCGACGACGAGTGTCCGGTCGGTGGGGAGGTGCCCGGTCGCCTCGCGTTGTTCGGCGATGAGGGTGGCGAGGTTGGTGCGCGCGTTCTCGGTGAGTCCGAGACGCTCGGCATGGGTGTCGAGCTTGCCGGGATCGGCGATGGCCCCGGTGAAAGCGCCGATCGCCGCACCGAGTTCGGCGGGACGCCCGATGGCGTCGCCGATCCAGAACGGCAGCCGGCCGGGTTGGCCGAAGGCCGGGGACACCAGGACGCGGTCGTGGGTGATGTCCTCGATGCGCCAGCTGGTCGCGCCGAGGGCGAACACGTCGCCGACCCGCGACTCGTAGACCATCTCCTCGTCGAGTTCACCCACGCGCGTGGACTTCTCGCCGACCATGAAGACGCCGAAGAGGCCGCGGTCGGGGATCGACCCGCCGGAGGTCACGGCGAGGCGTTGGGCGCCTCGGCGTCCCGTGATCACGCCCGCGTCGCGGTCCCAGTTGACCCGCGGCCGCAGTTCGGCGAACTCGTCTGAGGGGAAGCGCCCGGCGATGAGGTCGAGTGTCGCGTCGAAGACACCGCGTCCGAGATCGTGGTAGGGCGCCGCCCGACGCACGACCTCGTACCAGTGGTCGACGTCGAGGTCGTCGACGGCGGCGGCTGCGATGGTCTGCTGCGCGAGGATGTCGAGGGGGTTCTGGGGAACCTTGATCTCCTCGATCGCGCCGTCGAGCATGCGGCCGACGGTGACCGTGCAGTGCAGCAGGTCGGTGCGGTGTTTGGGGTAGAGGATGCCCTGGCTGATCTCGCCGACCTGGTGGCCCGCGCGACCGATGCGCTGCAGGCCGCTGGCCACCGACGGCGGCGCCTCGACCTGGATCACCAGATCCACCGCGCCCATGTCGATGCCGAGTTCGAGCGAACTGGTCGCCACGACGCAGGACAGGCGACCGGCCTTGAGGTCGTCCTCGATCTGAGCGCGCTGCTCCTTGCTCACCGAGCCGTGGTGCGCCCGCGCGAGGACGGCCTCGGCGCCGGAGCTCGCGCCGCTGCCCATCACGAACGCGGGAGCCCCGCCCGCGACCGTCGGGTTGGCGGCGGCCTCGGCTGGGACACCCTGCCGCTCGGCGTGGATCTCGTTGAGCCGGGCGGTCAGTTTCTCGGCGAGGCGCCGGGAGTTCGCGAACACGATCGTCGCCCGGTTGGCCTCGATCTGGTCGACGATCGACGCCTCCACATACGGCCACAGCGATCCGGCCGTGGGGGAGAAGGCGTCGTCGAGTTCGGCGGAATCCGCGCCCTCGGGGCCGGGTGCCGGCGGGATGTTCGCCATGTCCTCGACCGGCACGTCGACGCGGAGATCGAAGGTCTTGTCGGCCTTGGGCTTGACCACCTGGCAGGGCGCCGACCCGGAGAGGAACCCGGCGACCACCTCGGGTGGCCGGACGGTCGCGGACAATCCGATCCGCTGGGCGGGCTTGTCGAGGAGCTCGTCGAGGCGTTCGAGGGTGAGTGCGAGGTGCGTGCCCCGCTTGGTCGCGGCGACCGCGTGGACCTCGTCGACGATGATCGCCTCCACGTCGGTGAGGCTCTCCCGTGCCGCGGAGGTCAGCATGAGGTACAGCGACTCCGGCGTGGTGATCAGGATGTCGGGAGGGGTCTTCACCAGCGCGCGGCGGTCGGCGGCCGAGGTGTCGCCGGAGCGGACGCCGACCGTGATGTTCGGCTCGGGGAGGTCGAGTTCCTGCGCCGCGCGGGTGATCCCGGTGAGCGGTGCGCGAAGGTTGCGCTCGACGTCGACGGCGAGAGCCTTGAGCGGAGAGATGTAAACGACCTTGGTACCGGGGCGGCGCTCACCGGCGTCGGCGGCGAGCCGGTCGAGCGCCCACAGGAATGCCGCGAGGGTCTTGCCGGAGCCGGTCGGGGCGATGACGAGGGTGTTCGCTCCGTCGGCGATCGAGGTCCAGGCGCCCTTCTGGGCTGCAGTCGGCTTGGTGAACGCTCCCGTGAACCATCGCCGGGTGGGGGCGGTGAATCGATCGAGAACAGAGGGGCGGGGCATCTATCCACTATGTCTCACATGTGTGACAGGTCGGGGTATACAGTCGACACACGCCTGTACGGGGAATCCGGTGAGAATCCGGAACGGTCGCGCCACTGTGAACGCCGACTCGGGGACGCGGTCGAGGGATTCGACGGTGCCCCAGAGAAGACGTGAGTCAGGATGCCGTGCCGGCGGTATCTGATCCACAACTCTCCGACGCGAGATCGGCGAAAGGACAATCCCATGACGGGTCCCCGTACGTCCGAAGCAGTCACACCCTCTCCGCGCGCCCTGGCGGTACCGAACCTCTCGGTCGCGAGCGCAGCGCTCTGGCTGAGCCTCACGGTCCTCCTGGCCGGGCTCGCCTACTACTTCCTCGGCTACGACCAGGGGGTCGTGTCGGTGTTCGGCGAGAACACCTACGTGCACGAATTCGTGCACGACTCCCGCCACTTCCTCGGCTTTCCCTGCCACTGAGTCGGCCTGATACCGAAACGGCAGGGACAAGTTCACATGGAGAAGAAATTCATCGGCGCAGGTCTGCTCTCGGGCCTGATCGCCGGCATCATCTCGTTCGTCTTCGCGCGGTTCTACCTCGAACCCGTGGTGTCGAAGGCCGTCGACTACGAGGCCGAGCGCTCGGAAGCCGAAGAGGTGCTGGTACATGCGGCCGGCGGTCATTCACACGGCGAAGGTGGTGAGGTCTTCACCCGCGCGATGCAGGAGAATCTCGGCGCCGGGGTCGGCAACCTGGTGTTCGCCCTGTGCATGGGGGCGTTCGTCGCGGTTGCCTTCACCGTGCTGTGGAGCCATCTGGGCAACCGGTACCCGGCCACCGACGCACGCGCAGTCGCCGGGGCCCTCGGGGCGATCGGGTTCGTCGCCGTGTTCGGTGTGCCGTTCTTCGCGTACCCGGCCAATCCGCCCGCGGTCGGGGACGACGACACGATCGGGGAACGGACGGGTGCATTCCTGACCGTCACCATCGCGTCGGTCGTGCTGATGATCGTGGCCGTCGTTCTCGCGCTGTGGCTGCGGCCGCGGATCGGCGGACTGGTGTCGGCCGTGGTGGGCGGCGCCGCGTACGTGATCGCGGTCGGCATCACCATCGCACTACTGCCGACGTTCAGCGAGGTGCCGGAGCCGGTGCGCAACGACGCCGGCCAGATCGTGTTCCCCGGCTTCCCCGCGGACGTCGTCGCCGACTTCCGCGTGTACACGATCACCAACCAGGTCATCCTCTGGACGGTGCTGACGGTGACCTTCGCGCTGGTCCTCGGCGCGATGGCGCGGTCGGAGAGCCCGGCCACCTCCCGGACGGTCGACGCCGCCCAGAGCTGAGCGCCTTGATTCATGCAGATCATCACCGCCGGGCGCACCGGTCCCAACCGATCGGTGCGCTTCGGCGGTGATGCGCCCCTCGACGACCGCGGTCGCCGCGACATCGAAGCGTTGGCGGCGTCGGTCGTCGGGGCTCTGACCTTCTGTGGGCCGGAACCCGCGACACTCGAGAGCGTCCGGCTCCTGGGCGGTCGGCCCGAGATCGACGAGGAACTCCGCACGCTCGACGTCGGAACCTGGGCGGGATCGGCGCCCGAGGAGATCGATCCTCGCGAGCTGGCGGTCTTCTTCACCGACCCGGCGGCCCGGCCCCACGGCGGCGAGAGCGTCGAGGAGTTCGTGATGCGGGTGCACGACCGGCGCAACACCCTGAACGCCGACGTGGCGACGGTCGTCGTGGCGATGCCTGTTGCGCAGGCACTTCTGTGTGACGACGCCGCGGGGTACTTCCGGGTCGAGATCCGGCCGGCGACCTCCTACTTCTGGCCGGCCCTGAGAATTCGCCCTGAAGAAACAGATTCGAGGGGACGTACCTAGACATCGTGAGTGACTCCTGACACAGTTGAGTCGGCAAAACTGAAACGTGTTCGCCCCGGCGGGCACTGTCTGGGGAGAGTGACGATGTTCGAGTGGTCCGAAGAAGATCTGATGGTGCGGGACGCGTTGCGTGCGTTCATCGACAAGGAGATCCGACCACATCTCGACGAGCTCGAGTCCGGCGTTCTGCCTCCGTACGACATCACCCGCAAGCTGCTCTCGACCTTCGGGGTCGACGCGATGGCCAAGGACGCGCTCGAGAAGGAACTCGAGGCGGAGGCCAACGGGGAGAAGAAGAAATCGTCCGGCGACGGCGGCGGTATGAGCGGCTCGATGTTCATGATGGTCAACATCGAGCTCGCGGGTGTGTGTCTGGGACTCGTCGCCTCGCTCGGTGTGAGCATGGGCCTGACCGCCTCGACGATCCGCGGCAAGGGCACGCTCGCTCAGAAGAAGCGCTGGCTGCCGGAGCTGGTCACGATGGAGAAGGTCGGCGCCTGGGCCATCACCGAACCCGATTCGGGCTCCGACGCTCTCGGCGGCATGAAGACCACCGTCCGCCGCGACGGTGACGACTACATCCTCAACGGCCAGAAGACGTTCATCACCAACGGTCCGTACGCCGACACCATCGTCGTGTTCGCGAAGCTCGACGACGGCAGCGGCACCCCCATGCGCGACCGCAAGGTGCTGTCCTTCGTCCTCGACAAGGGCATGCCGGGCCTCACGCAGGGCAAGCCGTTCAAGAAGATGGGCATGATGAGCTCGCCCACCGGTGAGCTGTTCTTCGACAACGTGCGGGTCGGCAAGGATCGTCTGCTCGGCGAGACCGAGGACACCGGTCAGGATTCGCGCGGCTCCGAAGGCGCCAAGGCCGGTTTCACCGCCGAACGCGTCGGCATCGCCGCGCTCTCGCTGGGCATCATCAACGAGGCCCAGCGGCTGTCGATCGACTACGCCAAGACTCGCAAGCTGTGGGGCCAGGAGATCGCGCAGTTCCAGCTCATCCAGCTCAAGCTCGCCGAGATGGAGATCGCCCGCATCAACGTGCAGAACATGCTCTTCAGCGCGATCGAGCGCGGCAAGGCGGGCAAGCCGCTGAGCCTTTCGGAGGCGTCGGCGATGAAGCTCTACTCGTCGAAGGCCGCCACCGACGTCGCGATGGAAGCCGTTCAGCTGTTCGGCGGCAACGGCTACATGGCCGAGTACCGGGTCGAGCAGCTTGCGCGAGATGCCAAGTCGCTCATGATCTACGCCGGCAGCAACGAGATCCAGGTGACCCACGTCGCCAAGGGGCTGCTGCGCGGCTGACGTTTCACGTTTCAGCTCGAAACCGCGCTCAGCGCGGTTTCGAGCTATGAAATGGATCGTTGAGCGGGACGGATCACGATCTCGACGACGAGCAGGGCGATGAGACCGCACAGAACGATCAGCAGCACCACCAGGCCGGTGGGGTAGTTCCAGAACATCAGCAGCACCGCGGCGACGCCGACGATCGCGGCGCGAAGAGCGACGCGTCCGCGGTAGACCGCCGACTCGAAGGTGTTCGGGGGTCGCGATTTCCGTAGATTCTGCAGCGAGTCGAGTCCGCGGGAGAATCCGTGGCGGACCGCGACGGCCGACGCGGAGCCACCGACCAGGAAGGCGCCGATCGCCACCACGAGCCCCAGAACCGCGACGGCGCGCAAGGCGAGCCGCAACGGTTGGGTGACCGTGTCGGCGATGGCTGCTGCGGCGTCCGGGGACAGGATGTCGGGCGGTATGTCGTCAAGATACAGTGCGCGCGCGACGATCAGCGCGACGGCGAGCGTCAGCATGGCGAGTACCAGCGAGAGGCCGACCACGGAGAATGCCCGCAGGCGCCGACCCCGCGGTGCGACGGCTACGGCGGCCAACGCGCAGGCGATCGTGAGCCAAGGCAGCACGTCGGCGGCGGTGTCGAGTGCCGAGACCGCGTGTTGCGCCTTGACCAGTTCGGGTGAGCGGAACAGGACGAATTGCTTGTCGACCGCCGGGATCTTCTCGGCGAAGCTGAACCCGCGGTCCAGAAGTCGGGCCTTGACGTTGTCGATCACCGTCCCCAGGGCGATGCTCACGGTTCCTGAGTCGTCGACGGTCACCGAGGACGGACCGGCGTCACCGGTGACCACGGCGACGAGGGCGGTGTGCCCCCGACGATTCGCCTCCACCCACAGGGTCTCGAACTGATCGCTCTCGACCAGGGTCGACACCGTCTGCTCGACGAAGCTGCGGGCCTGACCGGCGAGGACGGGCGCCAATCCGTCGACTGCACGATCCACGCGGGGGGCGTTCTCGGTGGCGGGCACGGCATCGGTCAGCGCGTTGAGGGCGGTGGCGGTCAGCTCCTCGACGTCGATCCGGTTGAAGATCTCGTCGGTGACGGTATCGGTGATCTCCTGTTGCAACGCCGGTTCGGAGGCAAGAGGGGACACCATCGTCAGATAGCGGTCGGTGTCGAGCAGCTCCCCACGGACGTAGCGGGACGTCACCGACGCGATTGCCAGCAGGGCGACGAGGACACACAGCACACCTACCGCGAACCAGCGCCAACCCGACCGCCGTGTCTCCGCGTCGCGCGGTGGGGTCGTGCCGGCTGCGGCGCGCAGTGCGGCCACCTCGGCGCGCAGCCGCTCTAGCTCAGCGCGTTCGGAGGTGGTGAGCGCCGCGGAATCCCCGGGCTGATCCTTGGCGGGCCCGGGGATCTCCGTATTCACGGATGGCGCCGATCGGTGTCAGTACTCGGCTCTGGGGTTCCAGGTCGACACGGCCCAGATGACCACCACGTCGAGCGCGATGACCAGGATCGACCACCACGGGTAATAGGGCAGCCACAGGAAGTTGGCGATGATGGACAGGCCGGCGATCACGATGGCGGTGAATCGGGCCCAACCCGCCCCGCCGACGAGGCCGGCACCGACGATGATCGCGATGGCTCCGAGCACGATGTGAATCCAGCCCCACGTCGTGAAGTCGAATTTGTAGACGTATTCGACGCCGCGGATGAACACCTCGTCTTCGGCGACCGCGGCGATTCCCTGGGCGAGCTGGACGACTCCGACGACGATCAGGATGATCGCGGCGCCGATGGACGTCCCCGCGGCGACTCCCTGCTTGGCAGACAGGGTTCCGCGCTCTTCTCCGGGTGCAGTGTGTGTCATGACGCCCTCCTCTGGACTGTGGACAGTGAGGAGTGTGCGACTCGGCGAGATGAATTCGCAGGACTTCCGGAGAACTGTTCGGTATCTGGTCCCGAAATGCACTCTCAAATGAAATGAGTTGGGTGCCGATTCGTGAGGAAATGAGACTCGGGTTTACCGATCAATTGTCGGGTGTTTGTCACACCATTACGTCGGTGCTTTCTCAACGGCTTCGGGATGCGTGAGACGCCAGATCCGGTCTCGCGACATCGGCGTCTCGTACGGACGGACGTCGAGGGCCCGGCGGATGGCGTTGGCCAATGCGGGGGCCACCGGGTTGAAGGGTGACTCCGACATCGACTTCGCGCCGAAAGGACCGAGTTGGTCAGCGGTTTCGGCGAAGTACACCTCGGTGAACGGGATGTCCGCCATCTGGGGGACACGGTAGGTGCGGAACACCTTGGTCACGGGGGATCCGTTGTCGAGCATGATCTCCTCGAAGAGGGCCGCGCCGATACCCTGTGCGACACCGCCTTCGACCTGACCGCGGCACTGCTCGGGGTTCATCACGGTGCCGGCGTCGGATGCGTGGACCGACTGCAGGATGGCGACTGCGCCGGTCTCGGTGTCGACCGCGACACGGAACGCCTGCACATCGAATGCGATGGAACGCATCTCGCCCCGTTCCTCGCCCGTGGCAACGGCGCGCGGACCGTCCGGATACCGCACACGATGACCGTCGTCGACCGCGTCGATCAGGTCCCGGAAACCGATCAGCCGACCGCCGGCCACCGCGCCGTCGGGGTGCAGTTCGACGTACTCGGGGTCGACGCCGGTGAGTCGGCTCGCCGCCTCGACGAGGGTGTCGCGGAGCGCGAGACTCGCGCCGTGCACGGCCTTTCCGGCGACGGTGGTACCCGCGGAGGCGAACGCGCCGGTGTCGTGGGGTACGGCGTCGGTGTCCCCGTGCCAGAGCGAGACCCGGGCCGGATCGGTCGACAGCGCCGACGCCACGATCTGCGTGTGCACCGTGGTGGTGCCGTTGCCGAACTCGCAGGTGCCGACGCCGACGTGGTAGGTGCCTGCGGAGTCGACAGCGACCGTGACATCGGCGAAATGACCACGCGGGGCCATCGTGGCGATCGCGGAGATCGCCATCCCCTCACCGACCCGCCACCGCGGACCAGGCGGGACGGCGGCGCCGTTGCCCCGGCGCAGAGCGGATTCGGCGAGGTCCAGGCACTGGTCGAGACCGTAACTGCCGTACACCAGATCGATCTCGGGGTCGGGGCGGGCGATGAGGAGCGGATCGCCGTCGGCGACGGCATTGCGTCGCCGGAGTTCGAAGGGGTCGATGCCGAGTCGGACCGCGAGTTCGTCCATCGCCGACTCGACGGCGAAGATCACCTGTCCGAGGCCGTAACCGCGGAAGGCACCCGACGGCGGGTTGTTGGTGTAGACGGCCTCGGCGTCGATCCTCTTGACCGGGCAGTTGTACACCGAGACCGATTCGGCGCACGCATGGAACATGACGCCGATCGCGTGGTTGCCGTATGCGCCGGTGTCCGACAGCATGTCCACCCGCAGCGCGGTGAGACGGCCGTCGTCGTCGGCCCCGAGATCCACGGTCACCCGCATCGGGTGACGGTAGGTGGTCCGCGTCATCTCATCGGTGCGGGTCATCTCGTAGACGCAGGGACGTCCGGTGCGGAGCGCGGCGAAGGCGGCGAGATCCTCGGTCAGCATCTCCTGTTTGCCGCCGAAACCGCCGCCCACCCGGCCGCTGAACACCCGGACCTTCTCGGGTGGGAGGTCCAGGATCCGGGCGAGCTCGTCGCGCACGAGGAACGGGACCTGGGTGCTGGTGCGGACCACCAGGCGTCCGGTGGCGTCGGTCCAGGCGATCGAACCGTGGGTCTCCAGCTGTGCGTGCGAGACCCGCCCGGTACGCCATGTTCCGTGCACGGTCGTCGACGACGCCGCGAGCGCCTCGTCGACGTCGCCGCCGAAACCCTCGTGGAATGTGGCGACGATGTTGTGTTCGGCATCCATGACGCGGTCGTCGACGGTGCGGTCCGGATGGATCGCGGGGGCCCCGGGTGCGCGGGCCTCCTCGGGATCGAAGACCGCGGGCAGTTCCTCGTAGGTGACGCGGATCAGCGCGGCTGCCTGCTCGGCGATCCCGGGTGTCGCGGCGACGACGGCGGCGACGCGCTGTCCGACGAAGCGCACGACCGGATCGAAGATCAGTGTGTCGTCGGGATCTTCGAGTCGGTTCTGGTGACGTCCTGTGGAAAACCTTGGCGTCGAGACGTTCTCGTGGGTGAGGATGGTCTCCACGCCGGGAAGGGCGGCGGCGTCGCTCGTGTCGATGGCGACGATGCGCGCATGCGGGTGCGGCGAGCCGAGTACGTGGATGTGCAGTGCGCCGGTGACGGGAACGTCGAAAGTGTAGGCCTCGGTGCCGGTCACGACGCGTCGGGCCGCGGGCGGGGTCACCGAGGTGCCCACGCCGGTGCCCTCACCCGCGCTGCCGCCCGGACGGGGGCGGGTAGGTGCGACGGCGTTGCCGATCGCCTCGCGGATCGACCGGTATCCGGTGCAGCGGCAGATGTTTCCCTTCATCCGCCGCGGCAGGTCACCGAGATCGTCGGGGGTGAGCGTCGACGCGGTGACGATCATGCCCGCGGTGCAGAACCCGCACTGGAAGCCGAAGTTGTCGACGAAGGACTGCTGCACCGGATGGAGGTCCTCGGGTGTGCCCAGGCCGGCGACCGTGGTCACCGACTTCCCGGCGACGCGCTGCGCGGGGAAGATGCAGGAGTGCACGGGTTGTCCGTCGACGAGTACCGAACACGCGCCGCAATCGCCTGCGTCGCAACCCTTCTTCACCTCGAAATGGGCGTGCTGGCGGAGCAGCATCCGGAGGCATTGTCCCGCAGCGGGTTCGGCGTCGATCTTCTCGCCGTTGACCTCGAACTCCATCGTCCTACCCCGTTCCTGTGAGTTCGCGGAGGATCTCCTCGGCGAGGACCGCCGACACCCCACGACGCCAGTCGGCGGACCCGAGCGGATCGGTGTAGTAGCCGGGGGCGGTGGTGATGTCGCGACGCAACCGGTCCGCGGCCGGCGGGCGGGGATATCGCAGTACCGTGGGCCACTCCGTCGCGGCCGTGATCCCGAAGACCGTGGTGCCGTCGGGGTCGATGCGGCCGGTGACGACGGCGCCGGAACGGCCCAGGTCGGCGAGGGCGATCTTGCGGAAACCGGTGACGGCGGCCAACGCGTGTGCGGGGAAGTCGACGGCGCGCAGGACCTCGCCGGGAGCGAGGACGTTGATGCCGTTGCCGATCACCAGGTCGGCGACCGGCACATCGCGGTCGGCGCCGTCGGGATTCCAGATGTGGGCGGTGGCGTCAAGTGCGACGGACAGCGAGACCATCGACGCCGCCGCGAAGGATCGGCAGATGTTCCCGCCGACCGTGGCCATGTTCCAGATCTTGAACGACGCGAGAAGGGCGTTCGCGCACTGGGCGAAGAGTGGATGCGCGCGGAACCCGGGGCGTGGCGGCAGCGCCACCAACTCGGCGATGGTGCAGGTGGCGCCGATGCGGAGGCCGCCGTCGGGCAGGTCTTCGACCGATTGCCAACCCATTTCGCTGAGGTCGACGAGACCGGTCGTCGCGGGCTGGGGTTCGGAGAAGACCCACGTGCCACCGGCCACGAGCTGTTCTCCGGGGGCAGGGAACACCTCGTCGCGTGAACGCGCGAATCGGTACTGGGTGACTGCGGTGAGATCCATCAGCGTGCCTTGTCGAGAAGGCGGCGGTGCTGCGTCGCGACGGCGGTGGTCATCTGTTCGGTGTCGATGGTGAGCAGGTCACTGTCGGCGACCACCTGTCGTCCCTGTACCCACGACGCCTTGATCGGTGGGATCGCTCCCAGGACCAGTGCGGCAACCGGGTCGTCGATGTCGCGGTGGGCGACGGTGGACAGGTCCCACAGTACGAGGTCGGCGAGCTTCCCGGGTTCGATCGACCCGATCTCGTCCTCGCGGCCCAGCACCCGTGCACCGCCACGGGTCGCGAGATCGAGTGCGGTGCGGGTGGTCAGCGCGGTGGGGCCGCCGCGGGCCCGGGCCATGAGGACGGCCTGATGTGCCTCCTCGAGAAGTCGGGCGGACTCGTTGGATGCCGCGCCGTCGACCCCGAGCCCGACAGGTACCCCGGCGTCGACGAGGTCCCGGGTACGACAGATCCCGTTGCCCAGACGGGCATTCGACGTGGGGCAGTGGGCGACACCGGTCGAGGTGGCGGCCAGGCGGGCGATCGCCGCGTCGTCGAATTCGACGCCGTGCGCGAACCACACGTCGGGACCGACCCAGCCGACCGACTCCATGTACTCCAATGGCGTCGAGCCGAAATGCTCGGCGCAGTAGGTGTTCTCGTCGACCGACTCGGCGAGGTGCGTGTGCATTCGAACGCCGAGTTCTCGGGCGAGGACCGCCGACTCGCGCAGCAGGTCGGTGGTGACGGAGAAGGGCGAACACGGGGCGAGAGCGATCCGCAGCATCGAATCCGGGGACGGATCGTGCCAGCGCGCAACGGCATCGGAGCTCGCGGCGAGGATCTCGTCGATCGTCTGGACCACGGTGTCCGGCGGTAGTCCGCCGTCCTTCTCCGACAGGTCCATCGAGCCCCGGGTCGGGTGGAACCGCAGACCGATCTCGCCGGCCGCGGCGATCTCGGCGCCGAGCAGATCGCCACCCTCGCGGGGGAACACGTAGTGATGATCGGTGGTCGTCGTGCAGCCCGACAGCGCGAGTTGGGTCAGTCCGCCCAGAGCTGCGGCGTGGAGGGCCTCTTCGTCGATGCCGGCCCAGATCGGGTAGAGCGTGGTGAGCCACTGAAACAACGTGTGATCGGCCGCAAGGCCGCGTGTGATCCATTGGTAGAGGTGATGATGCGTGTTCACCAGACCTGGCGTCAGCACGCATCCGCGGCCGTCCACGCGGATGGCGTCGCCGGCGTCGATCGGGTCGGTCGACACCGCGACGATCGTCGATCCCTCGATGAGCACGGACGCGCGGGGAAGCTCCCGACGCTGCGCGTCGACGGTGAGGACGAAGGTGTTCTCGATGAGCGTCGCTGGAGCCACGGCGTCACGCTACGTGGATCGGACCGCCCGCGCATCTCGATGTGGCGCGCGTCGCCGCGCCCCGACAGCGACCGCGAGGTCCGGTGTCACACCGGGGTTTCGGTCAACCCGCGGCGTGCCGGGATGGCCATCGCGACCACGGAGGCGACCACGCACGCGGCGAGCGCGATACCGGCGGCCCAGAGGTAGCCGTCGCTCGCCGGGACCTCGACGGGTGAACCGCCCGGATCGGTGATCGTGATCGTCGACCACGTCAGCAGCATGCCGACGACGGCCGAGGCGGTCGAGGTGCCGATGATGCGCATCAGGGCGTTGACGCCGTTCGACTCGCCGGTCTGCTCGACGCTCACCGACTGCATGATGAGTGCCGGCATCGCGGAGTAGGCGATGCCGAGTCCGGCACCGATGCAACAAGCGATGACCACCATGTGGATCCAGGTCAGGGCCCAGGGGCCGGCGATCCCGACGATGAAGACGATGTAACCGACGCCGATGATGACGCCGCCCAGCGCGAGGGAGATCCGCGCGCCGAAGAGTGCGTTGATCCGCCCGCTGATGTGCGAGAACGCGAACATGACGAGACCGCTCGGAGCGAGGATGAGGCTCGCGTGGACCATGTCGTAGCCGAAGCCGTCGGGGCTGTTGGTGGGCGCCATGAGCAACTGGATCGGGATGAGCTGCATGGCATAGAACGCGAAGCCGGTGGCGATCGACGCCAGGTTGGTCATGAGCAGTGGCCGCTCGCCGAGGATTCGGAGGTCGATCAGCGGGTTGGTCCGGCGGAGTTCGATGAGCGCCCAGACACCGAGCAGTACGACGAACCCCGCGAAGCAGCCGAGGGTGAGCGGGTCGCCCCAGCCCCATACCGCGCCCTTCGACAGTGGCAGGAGAAGGCAGATCAGTACGCCGGTGAGGCCGACCGCGCCGAGGAAGTCGAAGCGACCGCCCGACGTGACGGTGTTGGTCGGGACGGTGAGCACGACACCGACGGCCGCGAGGGCGGATGCGGCCGCGCACGACCAGAACAGCGCATGCCAGCTGACGTGCTGCGCGATGGCCGCGGCGAACGGCAGACCGAGCGCACCGCCGATGCCGAGGGACGCGCTCATCGTGCCGACCGCCGAGCCGAGGTATCGGGCCGGGACGATGTCGCGCATGACGCTGATGCCCAAGGCGACGATGCCGAACCCCAGGCCCTGAAGGCCGCGACCCAGGATGAAGACGGGCAACGAGGTGGCGAGCGCGCAGGCGACGGACCCGAGCGCGACGAATCCGAGGCTGCCGAGGATCGCGAGGCGTTTGCCGTACATGTCGCCGATGCGGCCGCCGATCGGCGTCGCCACAGCACCCACGAGCAGGGTGATGGTGATCGCCCAGGTGGTGTTGGAGGCATCGGCGTGCAGCAGGGTCGGCAGCTGAGGGATCAGCGGCACGATGATCGTCTGCATCAGCGCGACGACGATGCCGGCCAGGCAGAGAATGGCGACCGCGGCCCGGGGATGCGTGCGCTCGTCGGTCTCGTCCGGGGAGGTGTGCAGGTTGTCTTCGCCCTGCGATCCGTTGGTCTCGGTCCTGCTGGTCACTCGCTCATCCGGCCCGTCGTACTCATGTGTAGTTCACACCTCCGAACGGCCAGAGTATCCCGACGCACTCCGCAGAGAACGTTTGCGTCCCTGTCCGAGACGAGCGGACGGACGGGTCTCAGCGCGCGAGCAGATCCGCGCCCGACACCGGTTCGGGCCAGCGGGGCGTCACGCCGTCGCCGGAGGAGATGCCACGCACGCGCCGCAGCACCCAGGGGCCGAGGAAGGTGCGTACCCACTCGGCGTTCTGTCGGCGCTGTTCGCGTCGGGTCAACTCGGCAGCCGCCTCCAGTTCGACGGGAGAGATGTCGTGCTGGACGCCGAGCAGCGTCAGGACCTCCGCCGCCATGCGGGTGTGGCCCAGCGGCGACATGTGCAGGCGGTCGGTGTCCCACATGCGGTAGTCGTCGTAGCCCTTGAGTCGCCAGTAGTCGAAGACGACGACGTCGTGCCGCTCGGCGACCTCGCGGAGCAGCTCGTTGTAGATGGCGATGCGGCCGCGCAGCTTGCGGAACACGGGGGCCCAGCCGGTGTCGTAGGCGGTGAAGACGACGACCGTGGCGCCGGTGGCCACCAGTTTGCCGATGGCGGCGTCGTAACGGGCCATCAGTGCGTCGAGGTCCACCGATGGGCGCATGATGTCGTTGCCGCCGGCGTAGAGGGTGACGAGGTCGGGGTTCATCGCGACCGCCGCGTCGAGCTGCTCGGCGATCACGGCGTCGAGCAGGCGGCCACGGATCGCGAGGTTCGCGTAGCTGAAGTTCTCGTCGCGGGCGGCGAGCTGTTCGGCGACCCGATCGGCCCATCCACGCAGACCGTTGGGCCGGGTCGGGTCCGTGTCACCGACGCCTTCGGTGAACGAATCCCCGAGCGCGACGAAGCGTGTGAAGCCCACGGTGTTGACCTCCCGGTCTGTCATGACTGATCCGGGGTCGACGCTAGTTGTGGGCGACCCGCCGGGCCAAAGCCTGCGGCGTGGGTCACTGCCGCGCGGGGCGGGCAGGCCGACCCGTATTGCGGAAATCGGACCGATTAATTCGCAATCCGGATTCCGGTACGAGCGAATTTCGACAGAGCGATCGGTCGGTATTCGACCGTATTTCGCGTTGGTGATCTCTCACCTTGCCCACCTGCGGTGAGAGCGTTACACAACGCCCGCGCAATCTGTTCCGGTTACCTTGTCCGGCAGTCTGTTTCGGTGCGATTCGGGGAGGTCGTGGGGGGTGCTCGGGGTGGGTTGCGGCGTGAGTAGGATCACGTGATGTACTTCATTGGTCCGTCAAGTGAACGGGCCGGCGACAATTCGACGAAAATGCCGCTGCGGGAGAAAAGGGAACACCCGATGTTCGACAAGGTTCTGGTTGCCAACCGGGGTGAGATCGCGATCCGTGCGTTCCGCGCCGCCTACGAGTTGGGTGCGCGCACGGTGGCGGTGTTCCCGTATGAGGACCGCAACTCGGTTCATCGGCTGAAGGCCGACGAGTCCTATCAGATCGGCCTGCCGGGCCATCCCGTGCGGGCGTACCTCTCGGTCGACGAGGTGGTCTCCGCGGCGGTCCGTTGCGGCGCCGACGCGATCTACCCCGGCTACGGATTCCTGTCGGAGAACCAGGGCCTCGCCGCCGCCTGTGCCGAGGCCGGGATCACCTTCGTCGGGCCGAGCGCCGACATCCTGGAGATGACCGGCAACAAGGCCACCGCGGTGGCCGCGGCCAAGGCTGCGGGAATCCCCGTGCTGGCGAGTTCGGAGCCGTCGTCGGATCTCGACGAACTGCTCGCCGCGGCCGAGGACATGCACTTCCCGGTCTTCGTGAAGGCGGTCGCCGGCGGTGGCGGACGCGGCATGCGTCGCGTCGACGACCGTGCCGACCTGGCCGAGGCGATCGCCGCCGCATCGCGTGAGGCGGAGTCGGCATTCGGCGACGCGACGGTGTTCCTCGAGCAGGCCGTGGTCAACCCGCGCCACATCGAGGTACAAATTCTCGCCGATACCCACGGCAACGTCATCCACCTGTACGAGCGCGACTGCAGTCTGCAGCGTCGCCACCAGAAGGTCATCGAGCTCGCGCCGGCTCCCAACCTCTCGGACGACCTGCGGGAGAAGATCTGTGCCGACGCGGTGGCCTTCGCCCGCCACATCGGTTACACCTGCGCGGGCACTGTCGAGTTCCTCCTCGACGAGCAGGGACGCCATGTGTTCATCGAGATGAACCCGCGCATCCAGGTCGAGCACACCGTCACCGAGGAGATCACCGACGTCGACCTGGTGAGCTCGCAGCTGCGTATCGCGGCGGGGGAGTCCCTCGACGATCTCGGCCTGTCGCAGGAGTCCATCCGTATCCGTGGCGCCGCGCTGCAGTGCCGCATCACCACCGAGGACCCGTCGAACGGCTTCCGCCCCGACGTGGGTCGGATCACCGCCTACCGCAGCCCGGGCGGCGCGGGCGTCCGCCTCGACGGCGGCGCCAACCTCGGTGCCGAGGTGAGCGGCCACTTCGACTCGATGCTGGTCAAACTGACCTGTCGCGGACGGGATTTCCCGACCGCGGTGCGTCGTGCCCGGCGCGCGGTCGCCGAGTTCCGCATCCGCGGTGTGGCGACCAACATCCCGTTCCTGCAGGCCGTGCTCGACGATCCGGACTTCCGTGCCGGTCGGGTCACCACCTCGTTCATCGACGAGCGCCCGGGCCTGCTGACCCAGCGCGTGTCGGCGGACCGCGGTACCAAGATCCTGTCGTACCTCGCCGACGTGACGGTCAACAAGCCGCACGGTGAGCGGCCGACCACGGTGTACCCGCGGGACAAGCTGCCCACCGTCGAACGCGCGGTGCTCGCGTCGCCGAAAGACGGTTCGCGGCAGCGTCTTCTGCAGCTCGGACCGGAAGGGTTCGCCCGCGATCTGCGGGAGAACCCGCGTCTGGGCATCACCGACACCACCTTCCGTGACGCACACCAGTCGCTGCTCGCGACCCGCGTGCGCACCACCGGTCTGGTCAACGTCGCGCCTTATGTCGCGGCACTGACCCCGGAACTGCTGTCGGTGGAATGCTGGGGCGGCGCGACCTACGATGTGGCGCTGCGCTTCCTGAAGGAGGATCCGTGGGATCGCCTGGCGCAGTTGCGCGAGGCGATGCCGAACATCTGCCTGCAGATGCTGCTGCGCGGCGCCAACACCGTCGGGTACACGCCGTACCCGACCAAGGTCACCACGGCCTTCGTCGAGGAGGCCACCGACGTCGGCATCGACATCTTCCGGATCTTCGACGCGCTCAACAACATCGACGCGATGCGCCCGGCGATCGACGCGGTCCGCGAGACGGGCACCGCGGTGGCCGAGGTGGCGATGAGCTACACCGGTGACCTGTCGTCGCCGTCGGAGGACCTGTACACCCTCGACTACTACCTGCGGTTGGCCGAGCAGATCGTCGACGCCGGTGCTCATGTGCTCGCCATCAAGGACATGGCCGGTCTGCTGCGTGCCCCGGCGGCGACCAAGCTGGTGACGGCCCTGCGCAAGAACTTCGACCTGCCGATCCACGTGCACACCCACGACACCCCGGGTGGTCAGCTGGCCACCTACATGGCGGCCTGGCAGGCCGGTGCGGACGCGGTGGACGGTGCGAGTGCGGCGCTGGCCGGCACGACCAGTCAGCCCCCGCTGTCGGCGATCGTCGCGGCCACGGCGAACACCGACCGTGACAGCGGCATCGACCTGGCCCGGGTCTGCGACCTCGAGCCGTACTGGGAGGCGCTGCGAAAGGTATACGCGCCGTTCGAGTCCGGGCTTCCGGCTCCGACCGGTCGCGTGTACTCGCACGAGATCCCCGGCGGTCAGCTGTCGAACCTGCGCCAGCAGGCCATCTCGCTGGGACTGGGCAACCGCTTCGAGGCGGTCGAGCAGGCCTACGCCGCCGCCGATTCGATGTTGGGTCGTCTGGTGAAGGTGACGCCGTCGTCGAAGGTCGTCGGTGATCTGGCGCTGGCACTGGTGGGTCGCGGGATCACCGCGTCGGACTTCGCCGCCGACCCGAGCTCCTACGACATCCCGGACTCGGTGATCGGGTTCCTGCGTGGCGAACTCGGCGACCCGCCCGGTGGCTGGCCGGAGCCGCTGCGCAGCCTCGCACTCGAGGGCCGGGCGCCGGCGCCGGAGGTCAAGCAGCTGACCGCCGACGACGAGGCGATCCTGGACAAGCCCGGCCGCGACCGTCAGGTGCGTCTGAACCACCTGCTGTTCCCCGGCCCCGCCAAGGAGTTCGAGGAGCACTACGAGACCTACGGCGACACCTCCCGGTTGTCGGCGAACCAGTTCTTCTACGGTCTCCGCTACGGCGAGGAACACCGCGTCAACCTCGAGCCCGGCGTGGAATTGATGATCGGACTCGAGGCCATCAGCGAACCGGACGAGAAGGGCATGCGCACCGTGATGTGCGTGCTCAACGGTCAGCTGCGTCCGATCGCGGTCCGCGACCACAGCATCGACTCCGCGGTCGCCAGCGCCGAGAAGGCCGACCGGTCCAACCCGAAGCACGTCGGGGCGCCGTTCGCCGGCGTGGTGTCGCTGTCGGTCGATGTGGGCGACGAGGTCGCCGTCGGCGCGACGATCGGCACCATCGAGGCGATGAAGATGGAGGCGGCCATCACCGCCCCCGTCGGCGGCAAGGTCACGCGCGTCGCGATCGGCCCGGTCACCCAGGTGTCGCCGGGTGACCTGCTTGTCGAGATCGGCTGACCTCGCCCCCTCCGGGGTCTCGCTCACGGGTTCCGTTCCCGCTCACTGATTCTGGTAAGCGGGAACGGAACTTGTGAGCGGCAGCGCTTTCACACTGTGGAGTTGTCAAAGAACGAGGCGGTTTCGCGGCTGATGGTGTGTCAGGCGGCGTCGTCGAGTCGCATGGTGCGTCGGTTGTAGGCAGGTAGTGGCCGCCGTTGCGGGTCGATGTCGGCGGGCGGGATGAGCCAGGGGTGGCGGTCGAAGCCGATCATTATGTCCCACCCGTTGTGGTGGACCCGGGTGTGGCAGCGCTGGCACAGCAGGCAACCGTTGTCGAGCTCGGTCTCACCGTCATCGCTCCAGTGCACGATGTGATGAACCTGGGTATGTGAGTGCGGCGCACCGCAACTGATGCAACATCTGTCCCGGATGATGATGGCCTTGCGGATGTGTGCGGGGAACAGGCGTCGTTCACGACCCATCTCCAGGGGCACGGTCTCACCGTCGATGATGATCTCGGTGATGGTGCCGTCGCAGGAGAGTTTCTGCGCGGTGGCCTGGGTGACCGACCCAGTCCAGGGTAGGTGGGCGGGGTCACCACCGTCGGCGGGGATGGTCAAAAGGGTTTGGGTACGTGGAGCGCCGATGCTGTCCAGGGATGCTCCGTGGGCGGCTTGGTCGAGGAGTACTTCGAGGGCGTCGGAGCGTCGTTGATCGGCGGATCGTCGGTCGTCGGCGCCGTCGGGTTCGGGGCGTGGTGTAGCACGTTCGTCGATCATGGCGATGAACTTCTCGCCCACGGCCTGTGTCACGTTGGCATGAATCTCGACGCGGCTGTCGTCGGTGGTGTGGTGCGACAACGTGTCCAGAGACTTGTCGTCGGACGCGGGGATGCCGTCATCGTCGTCGGCGATGGCATTGCCGATCGTCCGCGCGTGTCTCTGTATCTCGGCGGGTGTGGCACCGGACAGAGCCTGGGTGAGGAGTTCGGTTTCGTAGATCGTTCGGTCGTGGTCGGAAAGTGCTGTGGGTGAGCGTTTCCCGATTGTGCTGAGTCCGCGGACGATGGCGTCGACGACTTCACCTGAGAGGCGCCCGTCGGCGGCGCAGGCCTCGACCTTGCTCAGGTCGCCGATGTTCTCGGCGATACGGGCAGCGCGTGTGGCGACGGCGGGCGGGAAACCCATCTCGATCAACAATCTCCCGGTGGTGGAACCGTGTCGCTCCGCCACTTTGAGATCGTCGAGATTGGTTGTGTGCGAACTGAGTAGATGGTCCGCCGTGTTGCGGATCAGTCGAATCATCTCGAGTTGGGCGAAAGTCTTTGCCCCGGTCGGGTCGTCGGCCGGTGGGGTGACCTCGATGAGTTGGTGGAGAATCTGGTCCAGCGGTGCCATGACTCCACTTTACGGGAACATATGTTCGAGCGCAGTCACTTTTCGTGTGCACCAAAGGCGCGAATCATCATGATTTGCAGGATATTTCGTATGGTGAACGGTCGGCGGATTTGTTGACGCGGCACCGTTTCCTTCTTGCTCGTGATGTCCCACCAGCGCGAGAGAAACAGGCGAGCGGAAGGGAAATGGTTACGCGGGAACTGAATTCGTGAGCGGTCAGTCGACGATCGTGTCCGCCCGCGCGCGGGTCGTGGCGATGAGCTCCGCATTGGGCTCGTCGACCGCCTCGACCCATGCGCGGGCCTCGGCGTCCCTCTTCCCGGCTTCGACGTGCCGGCGGAGCAGGCGTTCCCGTCGGGTGGCATCGTCGGCGTCGACGTAGATCAGGCGGTCCAGGAGTGGGCGGACGTCGCGCCATCCGGGTTCTTCGAGACCGAGGTAGTTGCCTTCGACGACCACCAGCCGTGCAGATGCGGGCACGACCAGCGACCCCGAGATCGGCTCTCCCGCAGTATGGTCGAAGTCCGAGACGTAGACGTCGTCCAGACCCTCGCGGATGCGGCGCAGAGTGGCGACGAATCCCGCGACGTCGAAGGTGTCGGGTGCGCCCTTGCGATCGCGGCGGCCGAGCCGATCCAGTGCGGCGTTCGACAGGTGATAACCGTCCATCGGGACGTACCCGACCGAGTCGGGGTCCAGGGTCGAGGTGAAGTCGTCGACGAGGGACCGCGCGAGGGTCGTCTTACCCGCGCCCGGCGGGCCGGTGATGCCCACGACGATCCGCCCCGCACCCGACCCGAGCAGCGCGGCGACGTCGTCGTGGACGGGCATCCGGGTCAGCTACCGCGGTACGTCGAATACGCGAACGGGCTCAGCAGCACCGGGACGTGATAGTGGCGGTCGGCGTCGTCGACCTCGAAGCAGATGTCGATCTCCGGGTAGAACGCCTTGATGTCGTTGTCGGCGAACCAGTTCCCGGTGTCGAAGACCAGATGGTAGATGCCGGGGACGAGGGCCTCGGTGTTGACCTTGCCGATGCGTCCGTCCGAATCGGTGGTGCCCGAAGCCAATTCGGTGCCCGATGCGTCCTGTAGGGACACCTCGACGCCGACGGCAGGGGAGCCCGACGTGGCGTCGAGGACATGGGTGGACAGGCCGGTCATGCGAAGGCTCCCTCGTCGGTGTCTGGTGTCATCAGCATACGGATCAGGCGGCTGCGGTTGATCTTCGCCAGCTCGGTGCGCAGCACGCGGCGTTCGGTCGCGGGGTCGTTGTCCATGCGTTCCTTGAGGATTCCGAGCAGCTCGTCGGCGGGGCGGCCGTTGGCGAACACCAGGTAGACGTGGCCGAACTTGTCCTCGTAGGCCGCGTTGTACTTCGTCAGTTCGTCGATGACCGCTGTGTCCGCGCCGGACACCCCGGACTGTTCACGGGCCGACGAGGCGTTGTCGGGCCGGTCGCCGATCCGGGGATGCCCGGCGAGAGCCTGGTCGATGTCGGTCTCGGCCAGCTCGACCAGTAGGTCGTCGGCCCGATCCAACAGTGCTTGTGGATCGGCGAAGGGGCGCTCTTCCGCGACGCGTTGTGCCCAGGTGAGCGAGCTGCAGCAGGCGAGCAAACGCTTGACGCACGCGTCGGTGGTGAGATCGTTGAAGCGGTCGAGCTGTCCTCGTCCGCCGGGGTCGAGGTCTTCGTCTGGGCGCACGCGTACAGCCTAGGAGGTCCGCCCGAGGACCGCCGATTCACCAACGGCTCCTGGGATTGGGAAGATGGAACGGTGACGGCGTCAGGTGCGGACAACGAGATCGGTGAGGTTCTCGGTGTGGTGCTCGCCGCCGGCGCCGGCAGCCGGTACGGGATGCCCAAGATCCTCGCCCACGACGGCCGCTGGTTGCAGACCGCGGCGGACGCGCTCCGGGCCGGTGGGTGCGCGGACATCGCGGTCGCGATGGGGGCTGCGGTCGTCGAGCCGCCCGCCGGCACCACCGCACTCGTCGTCGACGACTGGGCCGACGGAATAGGTGCGTCGGTGTCGGCGGCGCTCGACTGGGCGAAGCGTCGGCCCGGAGTGGGCGGTGTGGTGCTCACGGTGGTCGACACCCCCGATGTCGGACCCGACGTGGTGCGTCGCATCGTCAAGGCATCCGGAGGGCGGCGCGGGGATCTGGTACGTGCCGTCTTCGACGGCCGGCGGGGGCATCCGGTGTACATCGGCGCCGACCATCTCGGTCCCGCAGCCGAGGTCATCCACGGGGATGTGGGTGCGCAGCGGTACCTGCGAGATCAACAGGTGACCTGCATCGAATGCGGCGACCTGGCCACGGGACAGGACATCGACACCCGGGAATGAGCCTCCCCCTACGGCGTGCCCATTTCGAGACCTTCTCGTCGCCTTTCCGGTGCACGCGGATCCTGCTTCTGCCGATCGTCCGTGCATAGGGTGCAGACAGAGCCCGCGTCGGTACAGCCAGAGCCGGCGCACACCGGGCCCGTCGAAGACCATCACCGTCGAAGAAGGTGATCACGTGGCGCGAGGACACCGCCGTCGAATCGTCGCGATGGTCGCCGCGCTGGCTGCGGGTCTCGGACTGGCCGCGTGCGCGGGATCGCCGGACCAGGCTCCGCCCGATCGCCCCGCCGCCCAGGACTCCCACCTCCCGCCCGGTTTCGACACCACTTTCCGTTGGTCGTCCACACCGGTGCTCGACCCCCAGTCCGCCGAGGGCACCTTCGTCCGCGCTTACGTCGAGTCGTTCGAACTCGCCAACGCCGGGGCGTCGGTCGAGTGGGGATACCCGGGGTTCGCCGAGGCCTCGCCGTCGAACATCGACCAGATGGTGACCGCCTACCCGTCCGAGGTCTCCGCGGCCCAGCGCCAGGTCGGCACCGCGTTCTACACCGGCCTACGACGCGTAGACGACGTCGACTGGACGCGAATCGTGCTGTGCCGTCAGGGATATCGTTCGGTGGAGAGCGATGGGACGTGGGCGGTCGGGTATGACACGTCGCGTCCCGTCGAAATCGACATCCGACGCACCGGGGACCAGCCGCCGGCGGCTCCGCGGGGTGGTCAGCGGACGCCGGAGACCGACGTCTTCGGCGGCTGGTACACCTCGCGGTACGACTTCTCCGCCCTGTATCCCACCCCGACCGCCGACCAGAAGGCTTGCGCGGCAACGCGACAGGTGGGGATGCCGCATTGGCTTCCCGCCCAGGCCGACGAGCCGTGGCCGGTGTCGCCCGCGGTACCGGGCTGGTCGACCTATCCCGGAGTCGGCTGACTCACTGGTCCGGTAAACCCTCGAGCAGGTCGTCGAGGTGCACGGGCAGGTCCCGGACGCGCACGCCGGTTGCGTTGTACACCGCGTTGACGACGGCCGCCGCACTGCCGACGATGCCGATCTCGCCGGCGCCGCGCGATCCCATCGGCGTCGCGTGTTCGTCGGGATCGTCGAGCCAGACGGCGTCGACGTCGGCGATGTCGGCGTGCACGGGCACGTGGTATTCGGCGAGATCCTGGGTGACGACGTGCCCGAAGCGCGGATCGCGGACGCTCTCCTCGAGCAGTGCCATCGAGATGCCGAACGTCATCCCCCCGATGAGCTGGGACCGCACCGTGCGCGGATTGATGGCGCGCCCGATCGAGAACACCCCGAGCATGCGGGGGATGCGGATCTCGCCGGTGTCGACGTCGACGCGGACCTCGACGAAGTGGGCACCGAACGAGGCGATCCGGAATTTCTTCAGATCGGGGTTCTCGTCGGTCTTGGCGCTGACCTCGGCGCCGTCGGCCGGAGCGTCGCCGAACCGGGTGCGAAATCGTTGTGCCGCGGTGACGATCGCCGATCCCCACGACGATGTGCCCGACGACCCGCCCGCGACAGAGCCGCTCGGCAGGGCGCTGTCACCGATCTGCAGGTCGACTTGTTCCGGCTCGATCCCGAGCGCGTCGGCGGCGATGAGCGTCAGTGCCGTCCACGCTCCCGTGCCGATGTCGGTGGCCGCGATCCGCACCGCGTACCGGCCGTCCCGATAGGAGATGGAGGCCTCGTTGCCCGGGTTCACCATGTGCGGATACGTCGACGCCGCGACGCCGTAGCCGATGAGCTGTCGTCCGTCGCGGGTGGTGCCGGGCTCGGCGCGGCGACGGTCCCAGCCGAACCGTTCGGCGCCCTCGCGGAGACATCGGACGAGCTGCCGCGACGACCACGGTTTCCCGCTCTCCGGGTCGTCGGCGGGTTCGTTGCGGATGCGCAGCTCGATCGGATCGAGTCCGACGGCATGGGCGAGTTCGTCCATGGCGACCTCACCGGCGAACATGCCCGGTGCCTCGCCGGGAGCCCGCATCCAGAACGGCGGCGGGACGTCGAGGGGGACGACGTGGTGGTCGGTGCGCCGGTTGGGGGCGGTGTACATCATCCGCGACGAGACGGCCGCCTGCTCGGCGAACTCCTTCGCGTGAGCGGAGTGCGCGTGTGCCTCGTGGATCAATGCGGTGATGTTGCCGTCGCCGTCCGCGGCGATTCGCAGCCGGGCACGCGTCGGCGCACGATGGCCGACGTAGGCGAACATGTGCTGGCGCGTCACCGCGAACTTCACGGCCCGGCCGGGCACCCGCATCGCGGCCATGGCGGCCAGCACGTCGTGCGAATGAGGGGAACCCTTGGACCCGAACCCGCCCCCGACATGCGGCGCGATCACCCGCATCTGTGCGGGTTCGAGTCCAAGGACGGGCGCCAGCGCGGAGACCACGCCCTGCGTCGACTGCGTCGAGTCGTACAGGGTGAGGAGCTTCTCGTCGGGCGCCCACGTCGCGACCACGGTGTGTGGTTCCATCGGGTTGTTGTGCTCTTCCGGCGTGGAGTACCACTCGTCGACCACCACCGAGCCGGACGGAGGGTTGTCGAGGATCCGGTCGGGTTCGCCGCTCTCGGAGGTGGGTTCGAAGCCGCCGTTCACCTTCTCCGGCCGGTACCGATTGGGATGATCGGCGCGGAACTCGGTGTCATGGGGTGCCTCGTCGTAGGACACGGTCACCGAAGCTGCTGCCTCCCGCGCGATTTCGGGAGATTCGGCGACCACAGCGCCGATGAGTTGACCGCGGTAGGCGACCTCCGGCGTCTGCAGGATCGTGAGATCGCCGTCGGAGGTGTCGGCCAGCCGGGGTGCATTGTCGATGGTGAGGACCGCGACGACACCTTCGGTCGATTCCGCTGCGGCGGTGTCCATCGAGGTCACCCGACCGCGGGCGACGGTCGCGGTGATCGGCCACAGGTAGGTTGCGTCGGTGAGGTGTTCGTATGCGTACGGCGCTGTGCCGCGGACCTTTTCGACGCCGTCGATCCGCGCATGGCCGATGGGGGCGGGCGACGATCCGACGACGCTCATCGGGTCAGCTCCTCGAGGACGGCGCTGAGGGTGCGACGGACGAGTGGGATCTTGAACTCGTTCCCGTCCAGGGGCCGGGCGTCGGCGAGTTCGGCATCGGCTGCCTCGGTGAACAACTCGCGCGACGGTTGCCGTCCGCGGAGGACGGCTTCGGCGCGTTCGGCGCGCCAGGGTTTGTGCGCGACGCCGCCCAGGGCGATCCGCGCCTCGCCGATGGTGCCCCCGTCGGTCGTGTCCCCGGCCATGGTGATCTCCGCGCCGACCGAGACCAGTGCGAAGGCATACGACGCCCGGTCGCGGACCTTGCGGTACGTCGAGACGGACCCGGCCGGCGGCGCGGGGATGTCGATCGCGACGATGACGTCGTGCGGGTCGAGGACCGTGTCCAGGTCGGGATGTTCACCGGGGTGGCGGTACAGCGCGCGGACATCGAGTTCGCGTTCGCCGTCCGGACCCTGCACGACGATCCGCGCATCCAGGGCGGTGAGCGCGACGGCCATGTCCGACGGGTGGGTGGCCACGCAGGTGTTCGGGTCGTCGGCGTCGGGAGTGCCGAGGATGGCGTGATAGCGCGTGTAGCCGCCGATCGCCGAGCAGCCGCTACCGGGTGAGCGCTTGTTGCACGGCGTCGTGACGTCCTGGAAGTAGACGCATCGCGTCCGCTGCAGCAGGTTTCCGGCGTTGGTCGCCAGGTTGCGCAACTGCGGTGATGCGCCCGCCAGCAGCGCGCGGGCGAGGATCGGGTAGCGGCGTCGGACCAGGGGATGGGCAGCTGTGTCGGCGTTGCGGGCGGTCGCGCCGAGACGCAGGGAACCGTCGGCGTTCTCACTGATCTGGTCCAGGGGGAGTCGTGAGATGTCCACGAGTGCGGGCGGGTTGGCGACACCGAGCTTCATGTGGTCGACGAGGTTGGTGCCGCCGGCGAGCAGTTTCGCTCCGGGATGGTCGCGGAGGAAGTCGACGGCGCTCGCCACGTCGTCGGCGCGTTCGTAGGTGAAGGGGATCATCCCTCCGCCGCCTGCCGGATCGCCGCGACGATGTTGGGGTAGGCCGCGCAGCGACACAGGTTGCCGCTCATCCGTTCCCGGATCTCCTCGTCGCTGAGGGCCTCGTCCGCCGCGTCGGGGTCGAGGTTGTCGGTGGCGTGGCTGGGGTGCCCGTTCTTCGCCTCGTCGAGCATGCCGATCGCCGAGCACACCTGGCCGGGCGTGCAGTACCCGCATTGGAAGGCGTCCTGGTCGATGAACGCCTGCTGCAGGGGATGGAGATCGCCGGGTTCGGCGAGTCCTTCCGCGGTGACGATCTCGGAGCCCTCGTAGCTGACCGCGAACGACAGGCAACTGATGATGCGCCGACCGTCGACGAGGACGGTGCACGAGCCGCACTGGCCGTGATCGCAACCCTTCTTGGGCGAAAAGATGCCGAGGCGGTCGCGCAGACCGTCCAGCAAGGTGGTGCGGGTGTCGACGACGACGTCGTGGGCCACACCGTTGACCGAGAGAGAAACCCTGGTTTCCACACGGCGCGTGTACCCGGCGACGCGAAGCCCAAACCAATCCCACGGGTCCGTATCAGTCTGGAACAATCGGCGGAATGGCCCCCTCGAGACCCAGAGTCGTCGTCATCGGTGCAGGATTCGCGGGGATGCACTGCGTCCGGCGGCTACGGAATGCCCCGGTCGACGTGACCTTGGTCGATCGCAGCACCAGCCACGTCTTCCAGCCGCTGCTCTACCAATGCGCCACCGGTTTGCTGTCGGAAGGTGCGATCTCGAGTCCGATCCGGCACCTGACCCGGCGCCAGCGCAATCTCGACGTCGTCCTGGGGGAGGCCGCCGACATCGACGTGCAGGCGCGGGAGGTCGTCGTCGACCGTCTCGACCGGTCGTCGTTCCGCCTGCCCTACGACTACCTCGTGGTCGGGACCGGGATGCGGACCGCGTACCGGGGCAACGACCAGTTCGCGAAGTACGCACCGGGGATGAAAACCCTCGACGACGCGCTGACGATCCGCCGCAAGATCATGGCCGCGTTCGAGATGGCCGAGACGATCACCGACCCCGAGGAACAGCGGTCCTGGCTGACATTCGCGGTCGCCGGGGGCGGACCGACGGGAGTGGAGCTCGCCGGTCAGATCCGGGAGCTCGCCACCAGGGCGCTGGAGCGTGAGTACGACGCCATCGATCCCGCCCAGGCGCGGGTCCTGCTGTTGCACGGTGGGGAACGGGTGTTGCCGTCGTTCGACGCCCGGCTCTCGGCCAGTGCCCAACGGACTCTCGACGACCTCGGCGTGGAGACGCACCTCGGCGTGCACGTGACCGACGTCGGTGAGGACTACGTGGAGACCACCCGCAAGGCCGACAAGCACAAGGACCGGTACCCGGCGCGAACGACGCTGTGGACCACCGGCGTCGAGGCCGTCCCGTTCGCCAACACCCTGGCGGCGGCACTCGGCGTCGAACAGGACCGGGCGGGCCGGATCCCGGTGGAGGCGGACCTCTCGGTCCCCGGACATCCCGAGGTGTTCGTCGCCGGCGACATGATGGCGTACAAGGACCTCGCCGGCGTCGCCGAGGTCGCCATGCAGGGTGGCCACCACGCGGGCAAGGTCATCGCCGAAACCGTTGCGGGAAAACAGGAACGGGCGCCGTTCAAGTACCGCGACCTCGGAACCGCCGCCTACATCGCGCGCCGTCGCGCCATCGTGCAGTCGGGACGGTTCCAGATGTCGGGGTTCCCGGGCTGGGTCGCGTGGGGCGTCATCCACATCGCCTTCCTCGCCGGCGTCCGCAACCGCCTCGGCACCGTGATGACCTGGGGTGCAACGCTGATCACCGAATCCCGTCGCGAACGAGCGATCATCTACGGGGACACCGAGACCGCGAGGACGCCGTACGCGCGCCGAGATACGACGTAGTCAAGAGGGTTCGATCGCCGGGCACTCGGGCGTGATCAGGCCTTCGTGCGCATGTATGCGACGACCTTTTCCCAGTCTTCGAAGCCGGCCTGGCCGAAGTGGATGTGCTCGCCCTCGAAGGCGTCGACCCCGCGCATGGTTCGGTCGTCGATGATGAAGTCGCCCTTGTTCAGGTTCTTGTGGTGCGACAGGATGACCCGCTTGTAGGCGGGCGACTTCTTGTCGCGGCCGAAGTGCATCTTCACCCAGAGCAGTTTCTCGGTCCACGCCATGGGGTTGTCCCAGGGCGCGGTCGAGAGGATGTAGGTGTCGAAAAGCTTTGCCAGTTCTTCGTAGGCCTCGATGGCGCCATCCATCGGGTCCATGAGCGAGAAGATGCCGGGGACGTCGTCGAGATCGCCCTCGAACCGCTTGCGCTCGGCGTCGCTCAGCTTGTCGATCCCGGACTGGAAGTCGACGAGGGTGTTGTCCATGTCGACGTAGAGGATCTTCTTCTTCGGCTGCGCTGCAACGTTTTCGGTCACGTCTGCTTCCTATCGGGTCAGTATTCGGTGAGTCGGGGCCGCAGGGACGGCACACGGTTGACGAGTTTCGGTCCGCGAGACCGCGGCACCACCGGGCCGGGTTTACGAACCGGCGGGAGTGCGGCGGGCAGATCGTGGTCGATGAAATCGAACCACTCGTAGACGGCCTGGAACAGGTCGCCCCGGAAAAAGGTGCTGGCATCGATCGAACGGACGGCGTAGAGATCGTTGCCGTGGCGGATCAGTTCGATGTCCGGGCGCTTCTCGGCGAGGTCGGTGAGCGCGGCGCCGGCGAAGCGGCGATGGGCGTTGTCGGCGACCTGCCCGACGATATCGATTCTCGGCTCGTCGTGACTGATGCCGATCGACGACTCGACCTGCGTGGTCGGTAGAAGGATCGTGGCGTCGGACCGGATCGGCAGGCTTCCGCCCGCGTAGGTCTCCAACTCCTCCCGGACCAGGGCCAGCAGCCCCGTCGGACCGAGCTCACTTGTCGAGAGGACCGGAGCCCAGTCGGGGCGGGGGCATCCGAGTTCGGCGAGGAACGACGGGTCGGGCACCGACCACAGCTCGCGAACCGTGCGCACGACCAGGTCGGCGATGGCTCCGGCGCGACCGGGCGTCTCGTGGCAGATGAAACGGCCGTCGCGGAGCCGCCGCCAGCCGAGGTGGGTGAGGAACTCCGCGTCGCCGGCACACGATGACGCGACCGTGCAGCGCAGGCCGCGCGCGTTGCTGATTCGAAGAGCGAACCAACCGTCGTCGTAGAGCGCGCGCATCGGCGTGATGAACGCGGTGTCGTCGCGTTCCATCATCGAGAGCCGGGTGGCGAGGCGGGTCTGGAAACCCTGCCAGGAGTTCTCGACTGCTGTGTCGAATTCGTTGTCGGGCATGACAACTCCTTTCTCGAGCAGCGTCGGCCACCGCGGTTGTCCGCGGAGGGGTCGAGCTCGGTGAATGTGCCCCGAGTCGGAGCGGAAGGCGCCTCACTGAACCGGGAGGATCACCTGACATCTGCAGGATAGGGCAGGGGTGCGACAGTTCTCGTCGAAGTCGTGTCATCCGGTCGACCTCATCTCGACTGGCAGGCCTCGATCGACGTCTGGGAGTCGAGTCGAGGTTCGCCGGTTCGCGGCCCTGGGTCCCGGGACGGGTGTTCCGCGGAACGCTTGTCCGACGGCGCGCAGCCTGGTATCCAGATTAGAACACGTTCTAATTCTGACACTGGCGAGGAGTCTGTATGCACACCCCGATCTGCGATGAACTCGGTATCGAGTTCCCGATCTTCGCGTTCACCCACTGTCGTGACGTCGTGGTCGCGGTCAGCAAGGCGGGCGGCTACGGAGTGCTCGGCGCGGTGGGCTTCACGCCGGAGCAGCTCGAGATCGAGCTGAACTGGATCGACGAGCACATCGGCGATCACCCGTACGGCGTCGACATCGTGATCCCCAACAAGTACGAGGGCATGGACGCGAACATGTCGGCAGAGGAACTCACCAAGTTGCTCCAGTCGATGGTCCCCAACGAAACCCTCGAGTTCGGCCGCAAGCTGCTCCTCGACCACGGGGTGCCGCTCGCCGACGGTGACGACAACTCGCTCCAGCTGCTCGGCTGGACCGAGGCGACCGCTACGCCGCAGGTCGAGATCGCACTGCAGCACCCGAAGGTCACCTTGATCGCCAACGCGCTCGGCACGCCGCCGACGGACATGATCGAGAAGATCCAGGCCGCCGGACGCAAGGTCGCCGCGCTGTGTGGTTCGCCGAAGCAGGCGCGCAAGCACGCCGACGCCGGTGTCGACATCATCATCGCCCAGGGCGGCGAGGGCGGCGGCCACTGCGGTGAGGTCGGTTCGATCGTGCTCTGGCCGCAGGTCGTCAAAGAGGTTGCGCCCGTGCCGGTTCTGGCCGCCGGTGGTATCGGCAGCGGTGAGCAGATCGCGGCCGCACTCGCACTCGGTGCGCAGGGCGCGTGGAGCGGTTCGCAGTGGCTGATGGTCGAGGAAGCGGAGAACACCCCCGTCCAGCAGCAGACCTACATCGATGCGTCGAGCCGCGACACCGTCCGCAGCCGCTCGTTCACCGGCAAGCCGTGCCGCATGCTGCGCAACGACTGGACCGAGGCCTGGGAGAACCCCGAGAACCCCGATCCGCTGGGAATGCCGTTGCAGTACATGGTGTCCGGCATGGCGGTCGCCGCGACGCACAAGCATCCCGACGAGAGCATCGACGTCGCCTTCAACCCGGTCGGCCAGGTCGTCGGGCAGTTCGAGAAGGTCGAGAAGACCTCGGCGGTCATCGAACGCTGGGTGACCGAGTACATCGAGGCGACCGGCAACCTCGACGCGTTCGCGAACGCGACGGCCTAGTTCACGTGACCGGTGGCGGGCTCATTCGCTGAGTTCGCCACCCGCGGCGCGCCAGCCGATCAGGCCGCCGCTCATGTTCACGGCGTCGAAACCGTTCTCCACGAGGAGATTTGCTGCACCGGCGGATCTGATTCCGCCGGTGCAGAACGCTATCAGGAGGGTGTCTTCCGGTAGCTCGATGCACCGCTCGGGCAGCACTTCCAGCGGCATGTGAACCGCATCGGGGATGTGAACCCGGTTCCATTCGAAGTCGCGGCGAACGTCGACGACCAGCGCGCCGTCGTGCACCAGCTGCAGGGCCTCGGTCGCGGACACGGTCGGCGGCCGGCGCAAGTAGTGGCGGACTCTCACAACCTTCAGTTTAACTGAAGGTCGGCTCGGGTGTCAGCTCCCCGGGAAGGACCGCATCATGTGGATGCGGAGGGCTTGCGCCAGTTCGGGGTCGCGCGCGAAGAACTCGGCGTCGAGCCGGGCCACCTCGCCGGCCGCCCGCGACAGGATGTCCTCGCCCGCCGCAGTGATCCGCAGGCTCGACGCGCTGCCTGCGTGCGCGGTGCCGTCGTCGACGAGTCCGGCCTCGACGAAGCCCGACACCGCGGAGTGCACGCTCTGGACCGTGATGCGCGACCGTCGCGCGAGTTCGCTGAACGAGATCCCCGGAGTGCCGCGAATGTGGCCCAGCAGACCGTACTTTCGGGTGTTGAGCCCCAGCGGTTTGAGTGCGGCCGCGAGGTCTGATTCCCAGACCCGGCTCAAGGTGAGCAGCATGATCGTGGGACTGAACGGCGGCGGCTCGGGCATGGGGGCAGGCTAACAGTCGCGACGCCGACGCCGACTGGGCCGGAGCGGGCAAGGTGGGGACGACCACCCCGCCCGCCTCCGGCTTCTCAGTCAGATGGCTGAGGCATCACAACACGATGGTCACCGTTTTGGTCTCGGTGTACGCGAGGATTCCCTCGTAGCCGAGTTCTCGGCCGATTCCGCTGGCCTTCACGCCGCCCCACGGCAACTGGGGTGCGAGTGGCGACCAGCCGTTCACACCGACGGCACCGGCCTCAACCCGAGCCGACACCGTGTGAGCGCGGCTGAGGTCGTTCGTCCAGACGGTGGCCGACAACCCGTACTGGTTGTCGTTCGCGAGGGTGATGGCCTCCTCGTCGGTGTCGAAGGGCACGACGACGCCGACGGGACCGAAGATCTCCTCCCGCGCGACCGTCATTTCGTTGGTGCCGGCCAGCACGGTCGGCTCGACGAAGTACCCCGGTCCCTCGGGAGCGGACCCACCGGTGATCACGTCGGCGCCCTCGCCCACGCCGATCTTCATGTAGTCGAGGACGCGGTCCCGCTGTCGTTCGTTCACCAACGGGCCCATCGTGGTCGCGGCGTCGAACGGGTCCCCGACCACCTGTACCTGCGCGGCCCCCTTGAGGCCGTCGATCACCGCGTCGTACACCTTGCGGTGAGCCAGGATTCGGGTTCCCGCCGCGCAGACCTCGCCCTGGTTGAAGAACAGCCCCATGGCCGTGCCCTGGATGGCCGCGTCGAGATCCGCGTCGTCGAAGATGATCTGCGGGGCCTTGCCGCCGAGTTCGAGCGCGGTTCGCTTGAAGTTGGTTGCCGAGTTCCGCAGGATCGCCCGGCCGGTCTCGGTCGATCCGGTGAAGGAGATCTTCGCGACGCGCGGATGGAGGGCCAGCGCCTCGCCCGCGACCTTGCCCAGGCCCGGCAGGACGTTGACGGTTCCGGGTGGGAATCCCGCCTCGGTGACCAGTTCGGCGAGATGCAGGATGGACAGCGAGGCGTCCTCGGCAGGCTTGATGATCACGGTGTTCCCACAGGCCAGCGCCGGGGCCAACTTCCAGCCGAGGATCATCAAGGGTGCGTTCCAGGGAACGATAGTCGCGACCACGCCCAGTGCTTCACGTCGCGTGTATGCGTGGGTGGGGGCCGGTCCGCCCATGTAACCGTCGTTGGCGATCAGGTCTCCGTTGATCTTGTCGGCCCACCCGGCGTAATAGCGCAGGGAGGCGATGAGATTGGGGATCATCATCGCGGCTCCCATGCCGACCGGCCGGCCCATGTCGATCGATTCCAGGGCAGCCAACCGCTCGACGTCGCGTTCGACGAGATCGGCAAGGGTGTTCAGCAGCACACCCTTGCGGGACGGAGCGAGCGCTCCCCAGTCGCCGCGGAAGGCCGACTCGGCGGCATCGACGGCGGCATCGACGTCGCTCGCGCCGGCGGCGGCGAGTTCGGCGAGCGGTTGTCCGGTCGCGGGGTTGTGGGTGGTGAAGGTCTCCTGTCCGTCGTGCCAGTCGCCGCCGATGTACAGGCCGGTGTGCAGGTTCGAGATGTCGATCATGGTGTCTCTCCTTGATAGGGCGTGCCGGCGGTCAGCGCGCGGCGATCAGTTCGGCGGCACGCTCGGCGATCATGGCCGTGGGCGCGTTGGTGTTTCCGGTTGTGACAGAGGGCATCACCGACGCGTCTGCGATCATCAGATTTGTCACTCCGACTGCACGGAGGTCAGGTGATACGACCGCACCGGGGTCGGTGCCCATCCGGCAGGTACCGGCCTGATGATGGTAGGTGTTGACCGCGCGACGCACCCATGCGGCGAGTGCCTCGTCGCTGTCGTCGACGTCGGGGCCGGGAAGCACGGGGTATGCGCCCCACTCATCGGCGAGCGGCCCCTGGCGGCCCACCTCGCGGCACTGACGTACGGACCTGATGAGTGCAGTCAGGTCTCGCTCGTCGTCGAACAGGTTGAAGTCGATGACGGGTTCCGACGCGGGATCGGTGTCGCGCAAGGTGACGCTTCCGACGCTGTGTGGTCGGATGAGACCGGCGTGCAGAGTGAATCCTGATGCGGGGCCGGACATTCCCTCGTCGTAGTAGAAGGGGACGCTGAAATTGATCGGCTGGGTGTCGGGTACCGGCAGGGTCGGATCGCTCTTCCAGAACCAGTGGGTCTGGGTCACCGGCTGGAAGGGCTGTGGCGGATCGACCGGTCGTTGCGTACCGAAGATCACGGGAACCAGGAAATGGTCCTGGAGATTCCGTCCGACGCCCGGTACGTCAGCAAAGACCTCGATGCCGTGTGCGCGGAGTTCGTCGGCCGGCCCGATCCCGCTACGCAGCAGAACAGTCGGCGACCCGACCGCACCGGCACACAAGACCACGAGTGCAGAGGACAATTCGCGATGATCGCCGTCCCGGTCGATGATCCGCGCGCCGGTGACCACCCCGTCGGCCACGATCAGCGAGTGGACGAGTGCCTCGGTCTCCACGGTCAGGCGCGGATGATCGAGTACGGGACACATGTAGGCAGCCCACGTCGAAAGACGTCTCCCGTCACGGAGATTGAGCTTCATCCGTGAGACGCCCTCTTGGTCGCCCGAGTTGTAGTCGGGGTTGAGCGGAAGCCCGTGGGAGACGGCTGAATCGAGAATGCCCTGTTGGATCGGTGACAGGTTCGGTTCGACGCTGTCCATCAGGCCGTCACCGCCTCGTGCGCTCTCGAGTCGTTTGAACAGCGGGGAGACCGACTCCCAGTCCCATCCGGTGTTGCCCGCGGCCGCCCACTGGTCGTAGTCCCACGGCGAGCCGTGCACCCAGATGGTGCCGTTCAACTGGTTGGAACCGCCGACGACCTTGCCGCGGGGAACGTGCAGCCGCCGGTTCATGGCACGTGGCTGCGGCGCCGAGAAGTAACCCCAGTCCTCGGGTCCCAGCCAGAGCTCGCCGACGCGGGCGAGATCGTGGATCGCGGGGTTCGTGTCGGTTCCGCCGGCTTCGACGAGTGTGACGGACAGACCTGCGTCGAGCAGTCGTCGTGTCACCACAGAGCCGGCGGTGCCGGCACCGAGAACCAGTACGTCGGGGCTGTGCATGGATCCTCCTTGACGCGAACGCGAGCCGGTCAAGGAGTCGCGGCGCCCACACAAGGGGATTGCCCGACCCGACGCGTGATACGGCCCGCAGGATGCGATATCGATGATGGGGGAGACGTGACCACGCTGTCTGTCTCGGTAGTGGCGGCGAAACCGCTGGTCATAAGGCTATGCAGCGCGCCGACGCGGCGCCACTGGGTCTTGCCAACGCAGGTCTACGGGAATCTTTACCCGATCGGGCGATCCACACCTGTGTCCGTCGCTGCCGCGAGCGGCAAAGTCACCAGCACCGCCGTCCCCGACGGTTCGTTCGGCAGGTAACGGATCGTGCCGCCGTGCCGCTCGACAATGTGTTCGGAGATGATCAGCCCGATGCCCGAGCCGTCCTGCTTGGCCGAGAAGGCGCCGGACGCAAGCCGATCGGTGGGTGCGCCGGTCATGCCGCGGCCCTGGTCCCGGATCCACACCGAGGCCAGTCCGTCGGCCTCGCCGGTCTGGATCGAGAGTTCTTTGACCTCGGTCGTCGGACGGACGATCTCGTCGAGTGCGTTCACGCAGAGATTGATGATGACCTGACCGATGAGCACGCTCTCGCCCTGGATGGGTAGGTCGCGGTCGGGGATCTCGGCGTAGACGCGCACGCTCTGCTCGGCCGCGCGCAGTCGCACGAAATACAGGCTCTCCTCGACGGTCTCGTTGAGGTCCATGAGGGTCGCCGTACTCTCGATGCGTCGCACATAGCGGCGGACCGACGCCACGATGTCGGCTGCACGGTGGAGTTGCTTCTCGATCTGGTCGATGCCGTACGCGAGGCTGCGGGCGTCGACGGTCTCGGCCGAGACACGGGCCTTCAGACCGCTGAGGTAGTTGGTCGACGCCGCGAGCGGTTGACCGAGCTCGTGGGCCAGGATCATGGCCATGTCGCCCATCGCGTGATAGCGACTCAGGTACTGGAGGTTGGCCTCCTGGTAGGCGTTGCGTCGTTCCCATTCGACCCGGTCGGTCACGTCGCGGACGGTCAGTACCCGCGACCGGATGCCGTCATGGGCGACGATCTCGAGTTCGCCAGCCAGCCACACGGTGCTGCCGTCGTCCTTGATGATCTCCTGCTGGATCTCCACCGAGCCCGCACCGTCCGTCAGACGTTCGACGACGGGATCACTGGTGAGTCGCGGCTCGCACCGCCCGAGGTCTTCCAGATGGACCCCCGACAGTTCGGCGGGGGTACGGCCGAACAGCTTCGCGGCCAGCGGTGAGATGTCGTCGATGCAGTTGTCGTCGTCGAGCACGACGATGCCGGCTGACGTGTGGGTCATGATGCGCTGCAACGACTCCGACACCCACGTGAGTTCCTCCTGCAACTCGACCTCGTCGGAGATGTTGCGGAACTCGACCATCACGACCGGCCCGTCCTCACAGTGCACGAGGGTGGCGCGCGCATCGGTGAGGAATTCGGTGCCGTCCCTGGCGCGGTACTTCCACTGTTTGCGACTCGACCCGTGGACCACCGCCGACTGGAGCCACGCCACCCCGACCTCCCGACGGTACTGACGTTCCTGGGCGCTCATGTGATGCGCCTTCAGGGGCTTCAGCTCCTCGAGGGTGAACCCGAAGATGCGGCAGGCGGCCGGGTTCGCCCACAGGATGTTCTTCGAGCTCGCCTCGTGGATGAGGATGCCGGTTCCGGTGTGGAGGATCATCTGCTCGAAGTCCCGACGAGCGGGGAACATCGCCATCACCACTCCTTCGTCCGTGTTCGGCATTCACCCCAGCCAGGATTCCACCCAGCCGACCTTCGCCCCCGCCACGATGCCATGCAGGTGACGACACGCAAGTAAGGAATTGCTTACCCACGACGCGGGAAATCCCGATACCGCGTCCGACTCCACGTCCCTAGTGTCGATGTGGAGATCGAGAGTCGATTCCGAACGGAGGCAATGATGACCGCGGAGAGCCTGACCGAACGGGTGTGTGCGGAACCGGTGGGGGCGGCACGCGACGCGGCCTTCGATCATGCGCTCGACGTACTCCGGGATCGTCGCGACGAGTTCAACTCGCAGCGGTATGTCCCCGCCGACTACATCGCGTTGCTGAAACGGACCGGCATGTACCGGGCCTCGACGCCCGCGGTGTTCGGGGGTGAGCCGATGGCTCCGTCGGACTTCATGTCGCTGGTCGAGCGGATCTCCGCCGTCGACCCCGCCACCGGCTGGGTGTCCAGCTTCGGGTCGTCGCTGGTGTACTTCGCCGCACTCCCGGCCGAGACGCAGCGGAAGATCTACGCGCACGGACCGGACATCGCCTATGCGGGCGGACTCTTTCCGATGCAGGAGGCCCAGAAGGTCGACGGCGGCTACCTGTGCACCGGCGTCTGGCAGTTCGCGAGCGGCTGTCGCGGCGCCGACCTCATCGGCATCGGCCTCGCCGGCGGACCCGAGACCGACGGCAAGCCGCTGACGGCACTGGTCGATCCGGCCGACGTGGAGATCGTCGAGAACTGGGACGTCGCCGGGATGAAGGCGACGGGCTCGCACGCCGTCCGCGCCGATCGGGTGTTCGTGCCGGAGGAGATGACCTTTGTCCGTGGCGGCGTGCCCCAGATCGACGAACCGCTGACCCGCTACCCGGCGCTGGCGTACGCCGCCCAGGTGCTCGCGGTGGTGACACTGGGCGCCGCCCGGGGCGCGGTCGACTACGCGATCGAGGTCGGCGCCGCGCGGACCTCGATCACCGGCGGCGCCAGCAAGGGCAACCGGCCGGCCTACAAGAGCGGCCTCGCGGTCGCCGAGGCCGAATTGCGTTCGGCACGGGCGTTCTTCTACGAGAGCACCGACCGGGTGTGGGCCAAGGCCATAGCCGGACAGCCCATCTCGACCGACGATCAGGCGCTGCTGAGGTTGAGCGCCACCCACGCCGCGCATGTCGGACGCAGTGTCGTGCTGCAGGTCTTCGATCTCGCCGGGACCGGCGCCATCTACGAGACCCATCCACTCCAGCGGTTCCTGCAGGATGCGCTCGTGCCCGCCCAGCACGCCATGTTGCAGACCAACACCTACGAGGCCGCCGGTGCCCTGCTGCTCGGTCTCGAGGCCGGAATCCCCAGCTTCCCCTGACATCCACACATCGGCCCGGCATCACGCCACACGTCATCTCGACCCCGAGGAGTGCACCACCCATGACCGACGAACCGTTGCGCACGCTGTTCTGCGTGGGAAACAACCAGAACTTCTTCGACCTGCCCAAGGCCGACATCGGGCCGGTGTGGGAAGCGACGATGGAGTTCCTCACGGGTCTGAAGAACCTCGACGGCGTCGACATCATCGGGACCTTCGACGACGACGCCCACATGGTCGGGCCGTCGGATGGCTGGCCCTGGACGTTCTACGTCCTCGCCGACGTGCGCGACCAGCAGACCGTGCAGGCAGCGTGCAACCTGCTGCGCACCACCATGGTCGGCGAGTACGCGCTCTGGAAGTACTTCAAGGTCGAGGCTCGGATGGGCCGAGCTCTCACCATCCGCGACGACGTTCCTTCATGACCGTCGCCTCCTGACCGTCGCCTCCTGACCGTCGCCTCCTGACGCGGCAACCGAACCCGACCCCCCGACCACACGAAGGAATATCGATGACCACCATCGAGCGGCCGACCCGCGGCTTCGCGGACCTCGCCGAGAAGGACCGCGTCGCCGGTCAGCTCTACACCGATCCCGAGATCTTCGCCGAAGAGATGCGCAAGATCTTCTACCGCACCTGGGTGTGGGTCGCGCACGAGAGCGAGGTCCCCGAGGCGGGCTCGTTCAAGACCACCCAGGTCGGTGATCAACCGGTCATCGTGACCCGGGATCGCAAGGGCAACTTCAACACCCTGCTCAACCGGTGCCGGCACCGCGGCGCGACGGTGTGCGACCAGCGCAGCGGCAAGGCGAACGGGTTCACCTGCCCGTACCACAATTGGTCCTACACCCTCGACGGTCGGCTGCGTGGCATCCCGTACCCGGACGGGTACGAGGGCGTCGTCGAGAAGAACGACTTCCCCCTGCAGAAGCTGCGCACCGAGAGTTATCTCGGCATGATCTTCGCGACGTTCAACCAGGAGATCGAGCCGCTCGAGGATCATCTCGGCGACGCCAAGATCTGGATGGAGCGATTCCTCAAGCAGTCCAACGGATTCCCCACCAAGGTCCTCGGCAGCCACAAGTTCCGTTTCAAGGGCAACTGGAAGATCCAACTCGAGAACACCACCGACGGTTACCACTTCCCGATGGTGCACAAGTCGTGGATGGCTTCTGTGGACGCCGAGACCGCGAACATGATGTCGTTCATGGACGACCCGGCGGCGGAGACGCACGCACTGGGCAACGGGCACAGTGTCGCGATCATGGCGGCGGCGCACGCGGACCTCGACATCGACGACGGCAGTGAGGAGATCCAGCCGCGGTTCCAGCACCTGGTCGACGAATTGGCCGAGGCCGGTGAGAGTCCCGAGCGCATCCGCCGCTACATGCGTTCCATGCACGGCTGTGGGTTCAACCTCAACATGTTCCCGAACATCGCGATGTCGTCGTCGTTCTTCCGGGTCCTCATCCCCATCAGCGTGGACGTCACCGAGGTGTGGCACATGGCGATCGGCATGGACGGCGGGCCGGAGAGCATCAACCGAGAACGCCTGCGTATCCACGAACACTTCCAGGGCCCCTTCGGGTTCGGAAGCCCGGACGATGCGGAGGGGTGGGACCGGGTGCAGATCGGTGCCGGGGGCAACCCGAACATGCCGATCCTGGTGAATCGCGGGGAGAACCGTGAGTACACGACCGAAGAGGGCTGGCCGACTTCGCATGTCACCGACGAGACCGGCATGCGTGAGTCCTACGGCATGTGGAAGAAGATGATGAGCGATGACTGAACTGCACACCTTCAACGACCCGCGCGTCCTGCGCGCGATCGCGCTCGTGTGGAAGGAGGCCGAACTCCTCGACGCCAAGGACTATCCGGCGTGGGAGGCCCTCTACACCGACGACGCGCACTACGTCATCCCGATCGATCCCGACACCGACGACTTCGACTCGTCGCTCAACATGGTGTACGACGACAAGCGGATGCGCCGGCTGCGCGTCGAGCGGATGATGCAGGGGTACGCGCCATCGGCGGTCGCCGCGGCGCGGACGGTGCGCGTCATCTCGCGTTTCACGGTGTCCGACGTGAACGACGACACCGTCATCCTGCGTTCGGCGCAGATCCTCAACGCGTTCAAGCGTGACACCTTCTCGACGATCGGCGCCGAGCTCACCCACACCATCGAGCTCGGACCCGACGGGACGGACCGGATCAGCCTGAAGGTGGCCCGCCTCATCGACAGCGAGGACGCCGTCAGCGCCTCGGGATACCTGGTGTGAGGGCGGGAGTGGACATGGAGTCGACCACCAAGGGGATCGCGGTCGTCACCGGTGCTGCCGGCGGGATGGGTTCGTCCATCGCCCGGCGATTGCACCGGGACGGTCATCGCGTCCTGCTCACCGACATCGCGCTCGACGCGGCCCAGGAGATCGCCGACGAACTCTCGCCCGACGGGTCGACCGCTCGGGCGGCGGTGCTCGACGTCGCGCACCGGCAGAACTTCGTGGACGCGCTGGCGCACGTGCAGTCGGTGTGGGGCACACCGACGATCGTCGTCAACAATGCCGCCCTCACCCAGGCGGCCGAGCTCATGACGATCGACGAGCCGGACTTCACGCGCGTGCTGAACACCAACGTCAACAGCATCTTCTTCGGCTGCCAGGTGTTCGGGGCCGCGATGGCCGACGAGGGCTACGGCCGCATCGTCAACATGGCTTCGCTGGCCGGTCAGAACGGCGGCACTGCCACCGGCGCGCACTACGCCACGTCGAAGGGCGCGATCCTCACGGTCACCAAGATCTTCGCGAAAGAGCTTGCGGCGAAGGGTGTCACGGTCAACGCGATCGCGCCGGGACCCCACGACCTTCCCGTCGTGAAGGCGACCGTGCCGCCGGAGAAGCTCGATGCCGTGATCGCCGGCATCCCCGTCGGCAAGTTGGGCAGCCCCGACTTCATCGGGGACATGGTCGGCCTGCTGACCGCCGAGAACGCCTTCTTCGTCACCGGTGCGTGCTGGGACGTCAACGGCGGGCTCTTCGTTCGCTGACCGCACCATCCGAATCACCCGTCATCACCAGGAGCACACCATGGCCCTCACCGACGTCGTCGTCTCCGCGATCGTCCAGGAGACCCCGAGCATCAAGACCTTCTACTTCTCGAAGCCCGACGGCTCGTCGATGGGGGAGTACACGCCGGGTGCGCACATCGACGTCGTCGGACCGACCGCCATCACCCGGCAGTACTCGCTTTGTAGTCGTCCCGACGGCCGGGAGTCGTTCGCCGTGGCGGTCAAGCGCGAGGACCAGTCCCGCGGCGGGTCGGCGGCACTGCACGAGCTGCGTGTCGGTGACCGGTTGCAGATCAGCGAGCCGCGCAACCTGCTCGGGATCGACTCCACGGCAACGCATCACGTGCTGGTGGCCGCCGGTATCGGGATCACGCCGATGCTGAGCATGGCGCGGTACATGGATGTGCACGGCATCAGCTTCGAGTTGCACTACTTCGCCCGCACGGCCGAGGACGCCGCGTTCCTGCCGCTGTTGCGCGAACGCTGCCCGGAGAAGCTGCACGCGCACATGGGGGTGGGTCGCGAGGCGCACGGTCCGATCCTGACCGCCGCGCTACACGCGGCGCCGCAGCACTCGCACGTCTACGTCTGCGGTCCGGACGGTTTCATGACCAAGGTCCGGGAACTGGCCGAACGTTTCGTCCCGGCGGAGGCGGTCCACTTCGAGAACTTCCACGCCACCGACCAGCCGGACGCATCGGCGAATTCCGCGTTCGACGTCGAGCTCGACGGGGAGACGTACCACGTGCCGGCCGACCGGAGCATCGTCGAGGTCCTCGAGGACAATGGTTGCGACGTCGACACCTCGTGTCAGGAGGGCATCTGCGGGACCTGCATCATGCAGGTCCTCAGCGGTGAGCCCGAACACCGCGACAACGTGCTGACCAAAGCCGAGCGCGAATCCGGCGAGGTGATGGCGGTGTGCGTCTCGCGGACCACCGGCGCGAAGCTCGTGCTCGACTACTACTGACCCGCCGAACTACTACTGACCCGCTGAGGGAGGGGTCGGCACCTCGACGTCGAACCGCAGGATGTCGCGCACGAGCGTGCTGATGCTGTCGGCGTCGGTCTTGCTCTTGATCCGCGCTCGATGCACGTCGACCGTCTTCACGCTCATGTCGAGCCGGCGGGCGATGTTCTGGCTCGGCAGTCCCTCGACCACCAGCGCGAGGATCTCCCGCTCCCGCGGGGTGAGCAGTGCGACCTTCGATTCCACCGACCGCTTGTGCTCGTGGGTGCGGAACCGTTCGACCGCCTTCTCCATGCCGGCCTGGACCGCGTCGAGGAGCCGCTGCGGATCGTAGGGCTTCTCCAGGAAGTCCATCGCGCCGGCCTGCAGCGTGGACACCGACATCCGGATGTCGCCGTGGGCGGAGACGAAGATGATGGCGACGTGCGGCGCGAACTCGTTGAGCTTCTCCTGCAACCGTGGACCGCTGATCCTCGGCATGCGGACGTCGAGCACGATGCACGCGGGGGTGTCCCCGGAGTACTGCGCGAGGAAGTCGTCGGCACTGTGACAGATCCGCGGCGAGATCCCGATGCTGCCGAGCAGCCAGTCAACCGATTCGCAGAGTTCCGGATCGTCGTCGACGACATACACCGTCGCGGTCATGTCTGCTGCGGTCACACCCACGCCGCGTCTGCCGTCCAGTAGTTCATACCGACGGCACTGACCTGATGCCGCCACTCCGAGGTCCGGTTCAGCCAGGGTTCCTCGCGCCGGACCGACTCGTCGGCGGCTTCCGGGCCATCGGCTTCGACGGTCCAGTGCACCCAGTTGACCTCCCGGCCGTACTCGTCGTGCACGAACAGGTCGACATGGTGCCAGCCGTAGTTGAAGGTGTCCTCGTAGCACGTGAGGAACATCCGGTGATGTGTCTCGGGACGTGGTTTGATCGTCAAGGCAGATCTTCTCTCTTCCAACCGGACTCAGGCCGGAACGACCGGATGGGACCGGAGCTCGGTCTCGAGGACTGCGGCGACCTCGAACAGCGCCGACTCGCGTCCGGGCAACCCGATCACCTGGAGGCCGAGGGGCAGCCCGGCGTCGGTGGTGGCACCGGGCACGACGACGACCGGACATCCGAGGAGTTGCCATGGACGGCTCAGCACCGGCGATCCGGTGGCCGCGAGACCACGGGGGGCGGGGCCGGGTGCGGCGGGACCGACGATCACGGAGTGCTCGCCGAGGGCCTCGGCGAGCAGATCGCGAGACCGGTCACGTCGGATGAGGGCTGCCGCGTGCTCGGCGGCGCCGACCGCGCGGCCCGCGTCGACGAGTTCGCGGAGAGCCGGACTGAGTGCGGTGGTGTGTTCCCGGACGACACCGTCCAGCGTTCCGGCCGCCTCATGGGACATCACCGTCACGTGGTCGTCGGCCAGGGTGCGGACATGATCGTCGAATTCGAGCGCCCGCGTCTCGACGCCCGCTGCGTCGAGCAGCTCCGGCAACCGGTGGATCAAGTCCGACATCGCGGGGTCGATCGGATGCAGATCGCTCCCGCCCCACACCACCACGGTCCGGACGGTGGAACGTCCCGGCACCATCGGTGAGCGACCCGAGAAGGCGGAGTACACGTACTGCAGGTCGGCGATGTCCCGCGTCAGGATGCCCAGCGAATCCAGCGACTCGCTGAGCCCGGTGACGCCGGACAGGTCTGTCGAGCCGTGCGCGAGGACCAGGCCCGCGGCACCGCAGTACGCGGCCGGACGGGTCAGCGAACCCGCGGTCTGCGTACCGAGCGCGACCGGGATGACGCCTGCACCGACGGCGGCCGCCGATCCGCTCGACGACCCGCCGGGAGTGTGCTCGTGCTGGTGCGGGTTACGTGTCGGTCCGGGCGCGAAGTAGCCGAACTCGGTCGTGACCGTCTTGCCCTGGATCACCGCCCCGAGTTCGCGAAAACGGCTCACACAGGGTGCATCCGAAGCAACCGGTGACGGCGACGTGGTGGGCGAACCGGCACGGGTCGGCAGCCCGGCGACGTCGATGAGGTCCTTGACGCCGAGGGAGACACCGCGCAAGGGTCGACGACCCGGCATCGCATCCTGGCGGCGGGCGTCGTCGACGACGGTCGGGGACAGCTCGACCCACGCGTGCAGGTCGGTGTCGGTACGAACGATCTCCGCACGAACCTGTTGCGCGAGACCTTCCGCCGACACCACCTTTTCGTGGACCGCGGTCGCCTGCTCACTGATGGGCTGTTTCCAGTAGGCCGAACTCACCGTTCCTCCTTCTTGTGTTGGCACCAGTCTGCCCTCTCGCGCGTCGCGGCGACAGTAAAGATTTCCCTCGTATCGCCGTAGGCGCGTGGGGCCATAGCGTCGATGTCAGCCCTTCGAGATCCAGGCGTCATCTCAGCCCGCCAGCCCAAGGAAACGCAATGACCATCAGAGAATCCGAGGTGGCGACTCCGTCGTCATCGCCGGCCGCCACCGAGCGACGAATCGACCTCAGCCGCATGTCGAGACGCGCGTGGATCGTCACCGGCATGCTCGTCCTGTTCCAGATCATCGCGTTTGCCGACAAGGCGGTCCTCGGTCTGGTCTCGGCCGATGCCATGCCGGAACTCGGCCTGACGCCAACCGAATTCGGATTCATCGGTAGTGCGTTCTTCTTCCTCTACGCGATCGTGTCGGTCGTCACCGGGTTCCTGGCATCGAAGATCTCGGTGAAGTGGATCCTGTTCGCGATGGGCGTCACCTGGGCGGTCATGCAGTTCCCGATGTTGCTCGGTGGCGGCGCCGCCTTGCTTCTCGTGACACGAATCGTGCTCGGCGGTGCGGAGGGTCCGGCCACGGCCATGTCGCTCACCTCCGCACACACCTGGTTCTCGCCGACACGACGCGCGCTGCCGTCCAACCTCATCGCCGCCGGGTCCACCCTGGGCCCGGTCTTCGCGGCACCGTTGCTCGCCTGGGTCATCGCCGTGTGGGGCTGGCGCTGGGCGTTCGGTGTTCTCGGGATCATCGGTCTGGTGTGGGTGATCGCCTGGTGGGCGATCGGCGCGGACGGCCCCTACCGGCCCAAGAAGACCGCGTCGCCGGACGAGCCCGCGCTCGACGCCGACGAGTCGGTGACCGACACGAAGGAGGTCGCGACCTCCGGGGTCGACGAGCAGAAGCCGGTCGTGATCTGGCGGGCATTGCTCAGCGTGGCTTTCCTGTCCGCCGTGGTCGGCGGGGCGTCGAACTTCTGGGTCCAGGGCTTCCTGACGACCTGGCTGCCCCAGTACCTCGGTACCGTCGTCGGACTCTCGCTCGGTGAGGTCGGCGCGATGACGACCGTGCCGTGGGTGGTAGGAGCGCTCGTACTGCTCGGACTGGGTGCGCTCGGGCACCGGATGATGCGTCGCGGGAGCTCGGCCCATCTGGCGATCGCCGTTCCGTTCGGCTGCGCCGCGGTGTTGGCGGGCTTGTGCTTCATCACGATCCAGGCGACGTCGGGGATCACCGCGGTCGCACTGCTGTGCCTCGCCGGCGGATGCAGCCTGGCGTTTCCGATGACCGCCACCGCGATCGGTTACGCGGTCGGCGCCCGGCAGCGGCCCATCCTGATGGCGACTCTCGGCGGTGTGGCGTCGCTCGGCGCCGTCATCTCGCCGATCCTCGTCGGACGGCTGATGACCGACGCCGGGTACACCTCACCCCCGAAGGGCGAGAAGCCCAGCGCGGAGATGGCCGCGAACATGGCCGACGGCGTGCATCAGGCCTTCACCATCACCGGGATCGTCTTGCTCGTCGGCGGCGCGCTCTGCATCGCCTTCCTCCGGCCGGAGCGACTCGGCGCGACTCTGCAGAAGCGCTACATCAAGGAGCCGGCCGAAGCCCCGGCCGGCTGACCACAAGACCGCAGCGACGATTCGATTTCAGGAGAAGCCATGACCGACAACGTAATCAGTGCCATCGATCCAAGCATCTTCCGGAATGTGATGGGGCACTATCCCACCGGCGTGGTGGTGGTGACCGGACGCGAAGACGACGGATCGGTGCTGGCCATGGTCGTCGGGACCTTCAGCTCGGTCTCGATGGACCCGCCGCTGGTCTCCTTCATGCCGATGAAGACCTCGCGCACCTTCGAGAAGATGCGGAGCTGTGAGTCGCTGTGCATCAACATCCTCGGGGGTGAACAGGAGGACGTCGTGCTCACGGTCGCGCAGCGGTGGGAGAACAAGCTCGAGGGCATCGAGTGGTTCTCGTCGCCGTCCGGGGACCCGGTGTTAACCGACTCGGTGGCCTGGATCGACACCCGCATCCGCAACGTCGTCGAGGCAGGCGATCACTGGATTACGCTCTGCGAGGTGCGGGACCTGGCCGTGACCAACCCCGTGGCACCGCTCATCTTCTTCCAGGGCGGCTACGGCAGCTTCGTGTCGACGTCGCTGATGGCCAGGATGGACCACGAGATCCTGCCGACGATCCACGCCGCGCACGCGGCGCGCCCGCAGGTCGAGGCGCTGGCGGCGTCCGTCGGCTGCGAAGTCTCCGTCCTGACGGCAGTCAGTCGCGATGAGATGGCGGTGGTGCTCTCGGCCACCGCCCCGGGCGTCGACCGTGAGGAGGGCCTGGCGTATCGCATCCCGATGGTGCCCCCGATCGGGGACACCTATGTCTTCGACCAGGACGACGAGATCCGCGAGCGGTGGCTGGCAAAACTACGGAACGCCGACGACGATGTGCGACAACTGCATCGGGACAGGCTGGAGTTCGTCCGGCAGCACGGGTATCTGGTGTCCTTCCTGCCCGAGGAAGGCTCGACCGCCTACGAGGAGATGCGGGCGGCCACGAAATCCTATGAGCGGGGACGGTTGACGCCGTCGCAGGAACGAGAGATCTGTGAGTCGATCGGGAAATCGCCTGTCGACTACCGGATCCGCGACGTACGGTCCGATCAGACCTACGACGTCGGTTCCCTCGTGTTGCCGATTCGGGATGCTCGCGGCGGCTACTCGATGACGCTCCGGCTGTCGCAGCTGCCGCCCGGTGTGGGCGGTGCCCAACTGGAGGCCTGGATCGCGCAGGCCCGCGCGGTGGTAGAGGTGCTCGGGCGATGACCGAAGCGGACATCGATGCCCGGATCGCCACCCTGGTGGCCCGCGTCGAAACGCTGGAGGCCGAAGCCGACATCCGTCGGCTACAGGCTCGATACATGTTCTTGTGTGACACCCCGTGTCCCGAACCCGGTCTCACGAACGACGCGGAGCGCATCGAACGCATCCTCGACCTCTACACCGACGACGCGGTGTGGGAGGGGGTCGGCGAGTACTACGACGGACAGTTCGGACGCGCGGAGGGCAAGCAGGCGATCCGCGAGCACTTCCAGCGCTTCTGGGGCGAGAAGCGTGACCCGGAGCTGCTGCTCAACGCGCACTACCTGACCTCCGAGCAGATCCACCTCGACGGTGACGAGGCGCAGGGTCAGTGGATTCACATGCAGCCGTGGCTGTTCGGTGACGGGACGGCGCTGTTGCGCTCGAGCCGACTGAACAACGCCTTCCGCAAGGACGACGGTCGCTGGCGGATCACCCGAACCCGCACCGAGAACGTCTTCATCGCTCCGCTGCCGACGGGATTCGCCGAGAGCTACCCGTCGTCGTCGGTGCTGATGGGCTGAGTCGACGGTGGGGTACCGGCCCCCAGACCCCGGCACGAGTCGGTCATGCGCCTAACGCCCCACCACATCGCCAGGCCATGATCCCGCTCTCAGCGAACTCCGTGCGAGAGCGGTTGCTCGACAACAAGTCCGAGCGCACCCTCGGCGAATCGCGACGCCGGTCCGATCGCGGCGTCGAGCGCCTCGTCGTAGCCCTCGCGCGCTTGACCCCACAGTCGGCCCGAGTCGCCGTACGGGGTCACCCCGATCAGCGCGATGAGCTCACCCGTTGTGGGGATGCAGATGGCCCACACGAAGTGGGTCTCGGACTCCCAGTCGGCGTTGGCTTTCGCGACGTAGTCACCGGGGGCGTCGACCCCGAGAAGAGACAACGCCGGGACGTCGGTGATCCGGTCGTCCGCACGAAGCGAGCGCAGATACCACGCCCCGGCGTTGATCTCGACTGGTTGCACGATGTCCCTTCGATACGCTCGCGCCCGCTGTTCCTGAGATGCAAACGAGGGTGCCGACCACTGCTCCCTGAGGTGCGAGCGAAGCGAGCCTCGAAGGCCGGCGAGGCTGTCTCACCAGGCCTTCGTGGCTCGTCGCTTGCGCTCCTCGCACCTCAGGCGGCGGGGGTGGTTCCTCGCCGCTCAGACGGCGAGGGGTTACTTCAGCTCGAGCAGAACGGTGCCCTGGGTGACCGCGGCGCCGGCTTCGATGGCCAGGCCGGTGACCACGCCGTCCTTGTGGGCGGTGACCGGGTTCTCCATCTTCATGGCCTCGAGGACGACGACCAGATCGCCGGCGGCGACCTCCTGGCCCTCTTCCACGGCGACCTTGACGACGGTGCCCTGCATCGGTGCGGCCACGGCGTCACCGGAAACGGCTGCGCCGCCGCCCTTCTTGCGCGAGCGGGCCTTCGGCTTCTTGCGGATGACACCGTTGGTCGAACCGCCGCCGCCACCGAGGGCGAGATCGCCCGGCAGCGAAACCTCGACGCGGCGTCCGCCGACCTCGACCACGACCTTCTGGCGCGGTGCGGCGTCGTCCTCCTCGATCGGCTGTCCACCGGTGTACGGCTCGATCGGGTTCTCCCAATCGGTCTCGATCCACTTGGTGTAGACGTCGAACTTCTCGCCGTCGCCGATGAAGGCGGGGTTGGAGACGATGTGGCGGTGGAACGGGATGACCGTGGCCAGACCCTCGACCTGGAACTCGGCGAGCGCGCGACGCGAACGCTCGAGTGCCTGCTCGCGGTTCTCACCGGTGACGATCAGCTTGGCCAGCATCGAATCGAACTGGCCGCCGATGACGTCGCCCTCGACCACGCCGGAGTCGACGCGGACGCCGGGGCCGGTCGGCTCCTTGTAGACCGAGATGGGGCCGGGGGCCGGCAGGAAGTTGCGGCCGGCGTCCTCACCGTTGATGCGGAACTCGAAGGCGTGGCCGCGCGGGGTCGGGTCCTCGGTGAACTCGAGCTTCTCGCCGTTGGCGATGCGGAACTGCTGGCGCACGAGGTCGATGCCCGCGGTCTCCTCGGTGACCGGGTGCTCGACCTGCAGGCGGGTGTTGACCTCGAGGAACGAGACCAGGCCGTCGTTGCCGACCAGGAACTCGACGGTGCCCGCGCCGTAGTAACCGGCCTCGCGGCAGATGGCCTTGGCGGACTCGTGGATCTTGGTGCGCTGCTCGTCGGTCAGGAACGGCGCCGGGGCCTCCTCGACGAGCTTCTGGAAACGACGCTGCAGCGAGCAGTCACGGGTGCCGGCGACGATGACGTTGCCGTGCTGGTCGGCGATGACCTGGGCCTCGACGTGGCGGGCCTTGTCCAGGTAGCGCTCCACGAAGCACTCGCCGCGACCGAAGGCGGCGACGGCCTCACGGGTCGCCGACTCGAACAGTTCGGGGATCTCCTCGATGGTGTAGGCGACCTTCATGCCGCGGCCACCGCCACCGAAGGCGGCCTTGATGGCGACGGGCACGCCGTGCTCTTTGGCGAAGGCGACGACCTCATCGGCGTCCTTGACCGGGTCCTTGGTGCCGGGTGCCATCGGGGCGTCGGCCTTGAGGGCGATGTGGCGGGCGGTGACCTTGTCACCGAGGTCGCGGATCGACTGCGGCGACGGTCCGATCCAGATCAGCCCGGCGTCGATGACGGCCTGGGCGAAATCGGCGTTCTCGGACAGGAAGCCGTAGCCGGGGTGGATCGCGTCGGCACCGGACTTGGCGGCGGCGTCGAGGATCTTGTCGAACACGAGGTACGACTCGGCCGAGGTCTGGCCGCCCAGTGCGAACGCCTCGTCGGCGAGCTTGACGAACAGTGCGTCCGCGTCGGGCTCGGCGTACACGGCGACGCTCGCGAGGCCCGCATCCCGGGCTGCGCGGATCACGCGGACAGCGATCTCGCCACGGTTGGCGATGAGGACCTTGCTGATTGCGGAAGAGGTACTGGGCACTTGTTCTCCTGGGCCTTACTCGTACTCAGGTGTTCGCAGCGCGGGGCTAGCGCGCGACACGGTTGTCGGACAAACGGTCAAGACGGGGGGGTACACCCTCGTCGACCGGGATGCGGACGGCTCGGGCGATGGACGACGCCGGGAGTCCAGCATCGCGACCTTCCGGCCAATACCCTAGCCCACCGAGCAAACGTTCGGTGGAGCCGTGGGTCACAACGCCGCGGAGAATGTGCTCGCATCACCGAGCCGACGGACGAGTTCGGCGAAATTGTGCAGGTAGGCGTGCACGGGACCGATGGTCGGGTCGATGTCACATGCCTGTGCGTCGGGCGGAAAAGGTGACGCATCAGGCATCAGGGCCGCGGCTGCCGGAATGTCGGTCGACGACTCGTCGACGCCGAGTTCGCGGAGCGGTGACTCGCGCGGGAAACGGGCCGAGTAACGCAAACCGGACGGGGTCCGGTTGATCCAGATGTAGACCTCGTGCGGCGAGTAGCTGTGGCTGCGGATCACCTTCGCGCGCCCGGCGTCGGCGGCCCCGGATCCCGGGGCATAGCGGGTGTCGATGAACGAGATGACGAACCGCGGCTCTCCCTGATGACCGATCAGTTCCGCCACCCGGAGGAACGGCAGCGCGGCGCCCTGACGGCCGCGCTTGAGGACGGCGGTGGAACGGGCGACCGCCTGATCGAACGTGGGTGAGTCGGACATGTCGACCCAGAACGGTGCGACGCCGACGAACCAGCCCAGGGACGTCAGCCACTGGGTGTCGTTGCGAGTGTGGCGGGGCAACACACAGCGGAAGTCCGCGTCGCCCGTCATCTCGTGATGGACCATCGCGAACGCGGCGAGGATGCCGGCGGTCAGCGTTCCGCCGGCTTCCGAGCAGATCGCGGTGAAGCGATTGGCCGTGGCGTCGTCGGCGATGACACCCCACAGCGACTCCTGCGGGATCGTCGTCTCCTCGAGGTACTCGCGGTCGGCGTTCTCGACGTCATCGGCGTGTGAGCGCAGCAGGGCGGGCATGTCGCCGGCGCCCGTGCGCAGGAACTCCGACCACAGGGCCACCGCCGGATGGTCGCCGCCGGTCTGGTCCGCGAGGCGTCGTTCCTCGGCGCTGAAGTCGACGTAGCTGCCGACCTCGGGCAGGTTGGCGCTGCGGTGTTCTCGAGCCGCACGATACAGCGAGACCAGCTCCTGTTGGGCCATGATCAGCGAGTACCCGTCGACGAGGGAGTGGTCGGCAGCGAACAGCAGTGTGAACGAATCGGCCCGGCCCACCGTCGCGAACAGGTAGGCGGGCCAGTGCAGCGGTGCGGTGGCACGGTCGAAGGAACCGCCGAGTTGTTCGACGAGCGGCCCGGACTCGCGGAACCAGCCGATCCGGCCCATCTTGAGTTTCACGGTGCCCGGGTCGGTGGTGAGCCGCTGCAAGCCGGTGCCCTTGATCACCACATGGCTGCGCAGCACCTCGTGGCGGTCGATCCACTGGGTCAGCACCGAGCGGATCGCCGGGATCGACAACGGCTCGTCGAACTCGATCGACAGACCAAGCCACGCCTCGCGGCCGCCCTCGCGCTGCGTCTGCATGCGGTACTCGAAGGCCGCACGTAGGTGCTGCTCGTGGTTGTGCGAGGTCAGGCGGGAGTCGTGATCCCACGCTCCCAGTCCGCCGGGGACATAGGGAGTCCACTCGACGAGCCCTCCCGGGGCGATGGGCTCATCGCGGATCTGGATGAACTTCATGCCCCGGGTGCGTCGGACCCGGAATCGGAGGTCTGATTGCGAACCTGCGCCTTGATCCGGCCGAGCATGCCCGCCATACCCCGGAGACGGAGCATGCTGACCACGCTGCCGAGGCCGAGGTCGTAGTAGAAGTCCGACGGGACGTCGAGGATCTCCTGTGCCGAGGCGGTGTCGAGTCCCTGGTGCAGGATCGCCGCGAAGCCGCGCGTGGTCGGTGCCTCGCGCGGCGCGGTGAAGTACAGGCGTACCGATTCCGGATCACCGGCATCGACGGACAGGAACACCGGTGACTGGCACTCCGGTACCGGTTCCATCGCTTCCTGCTGCAGATGCTCAGGGAGGTCGGGGAGTTCGTCGGCGAACTCCAGGAGCAAGGTGATCTTGTCCGAATCACCAAGCGCGGCAAAGTCATCGACGATCTCGGCCAGGGCTGCGGGCAAACTCATCGTCGATCAGGGCTCACTTGGAGCCGGGTGCGGCACCCGGCTCGTCGCCGACCGCGATGGGCACGCGCACCGCGTTGCCCCACTCGGTCCACGATCCGTCGTAGTTGCGAACCTTGGTGTACCCCAACAGGTGGGTGAGCACGAACCAGGTGTGGCTGGACCGCTCGCCGATGCGGCAGTAGGCGATGGTCGGGGTGTCCTTGTCGAGGTCGCCGTAGATCTCGTCGAGCTCGGTGCGCGAACGGAACCGGCCGTCCGGTGCGGCGGCCTTGGCCCACGGGATCGACACCGCGGTGGGGATGTGGCCGCCGCGCAGTGCGCCCTCTTCGGGGTAGTCGGGCATGTGGGTGCGTTCGCCGGTGTACTCCTGCGGCGAGCGGACGTCGACGAGTGGCTCGGTGCCGAGCACCTCGAGGACCTGCGGGGCGAAGGCGCGGATCTTGGTGTCGTCGCGCTCGACGACGGGGTAGTCCGACCGCGGGTACTCGGGGACGTCGAAGGAGGTGTCGCGGTCCTCGGCCATCCACGCGTCGCGACCGCCGTCGAGCAGGCGCACGTCCTCGTGACCGAACAACGTGAACACCCAGAGTGCGTAGGCTGCCCACCAGTTGGACTTGTCGCCGTAGATGACGATGGTGTCGTCGCGCTCGATTCCCTTGCTGCGCATCAGTTCTGCGAACTGCTCACCGTTGATGTAATCGCGGGTGACCGGATCGTTGAGGTGCAGGTGCCAGTCGATCTTCTGCGCGGTGGGGATGTGGCCGATGTCGTAGAGCAACACGTCCTCATCGGATTCGATGATCTTGAGGCCCTTCGCGCCCAGGTGAGCCGACAGCCACTGAGTGGTCACCAACCGCTCGGGGTGGGCGTACTCGGCGAAGGCCGGATTCGGGTCGGTTTCAACACTCACGGTCTGTTCTCCAGCTTGGTGCGTTCGGGCGTCTCGACATTCATCGCGCGGACCGTGACCGGTCCCGGAGATAAAGGGTAGGGCATCGCCCCGCGGGACCGCCCGGTGGCAGATCGGGTGCGGTCTGTGGTGCCCGACCGGGCTGTGCTTCGGTCGGATGACAAACCGCAGGTCAGTGGGGTGGTTGCCTGCTAAGTTCGCCCAATGATCGATCGACGTGGGGCTCGGGTGGAGCGCCGGAGTGTCTCGCGACTCATGCGGTGGGGTGTCCCGCTGGCGGCGGCCGTGCTCGCCGCGACGAGCGGATGTTCGCTCATCTCCGCCGACGACTCGTCGAGCCGAGCGTCGTCGTCGACTTCGTCCGCAGAGCCGGGGTCGCCGACCCCGAGTTCGCCGTCGCGGTCGAGGATCCCGTCGTCGACGCCGAGCAACGCCGACCCCACCCGGTGCAGTCTCGACGACTGCCCCGAACTGGTGACACCCTCGGCGGAGCTCATGACCAGCGGGGTGAACTCGTCCAACGTCGACACCGCGGTACCGAAGTACCTCACCACGCTGCTCGACGACCTCGACCAGACCTGGGGCGGCTGGTTCGGCGAACTCGGCTGGGGCGACCCCGCGCCGGGACGGGTCCTCATCGAGTCGGGCACCACCTTTGCCACCGAATGCATCGACGAGGACGGGGCGTCGAACCGGATAGCGTCCGACGAGGCCAACGCCTTCTTCTGCGGGGTCGACGAGGAGCCCAACGGTGAGGGGCAGGAGACCGAGGGCAGCGTCGTGCTGCCGGTCGACACCTTCGCCGCCATCTGGGACGGGAACGTCTTCGGGGTGCCGTCGCCGATCGTCGGGGACTTCACCGCCGCCATCGTCGTCGCCCACGAGTACGGGCACAACGTGGTCTTCCGGATGGCGGAGGCCTTCGACATCCCGGAACGACGCCTGCCGCAGGGCAAGAACAGTGAGCTGGTCGCCGACTGCCTGGCCGCGAACTGGGCCGCCACCGCCTATCAGCGTGACGGGTTGGGACCCAGGGAGATCCTGCAGGTCGCGACGCTGCTCCCGATCATCGGCGACACCGGCGGGGCGACGGGACACGGCTCGGCGGTCGAGCGTGCGCGAGCGCTGACCATCGGACTCACCGGCCCGAAGTTCAATCGCCAAGGTCAGCCGGTGGACTGCCTGCAGCGGTACTGGCCGGAGTTCTTCGAGGTCGAGTGACGCCGAATGAGCGGGTACGGAATGACGTCGCACGCGACATCAGTCCGGCCGTTCGATTTCGGCCGAAGTCGTTCCCTCAGATTGATGTCGCGCGCGACATCGATCGCCGCGCAGCGGGACCCGGGAGAATGCGGCACGGCGGCGCGAAAATCTCGTCCCCCTGAGCGGCTTTCGAGGGCAATATGCCCTCGGATGGTGCTCACGGGGACGAATTTTTCGTCAGTTCACCGGGCCGTACTGGTCGAGTGGTTCGAGGTGCGCTGACCCTTCGAGGCTCGCTGCGCTCGCACCTCAGGGAGCGAGGGGGACGCTGCGCTCGCACCTCAGGGAGCGAGGGGGACGCTGCGCTCGCACCTCAGGCAGCAGAGCTGTGTGCGTCGCGCTCTTTCGGATCAGGGAGCGAGTGGGAGCGCTCGCTCGCACCTCGGGAGCGGCATCGCCGCGGATGGACGAATGCGGAATGACGTCGCACGCGACATCAATCTGGGTGGGCTCAGTGCAGCCAGAAGTCGGTGACCGACAGCTCGACCTCGGTCAGCAGGCGCTGCACGAGTGGTAGGCCGATCCCGATGACCGACGACGGGTCGCCGTCGATGCGCTCAACCAACCAGCCGCCGAGGCCGTCGAGGGTGAAGGCACCCGCGACCTGCAATGGTTCGCCGCTGTCGACGTAGCGCGCGATCACGTCGTCGTCGGCGTCGGTGAAATGGATCGTCGTGGAGGAGGTCCCGGTCGCAGTGGCGGAATCGTCGCCGGGGCTCAGCCGGATCAGGTGATGGCCGGTGAGCAGATCGGCGCTGCGCCCGCGCATCTCGCCCCACTGGGCCAGTGCGCGTTCGGGGGTGTGCGGCTTGCCCAGCAGACGATCGCCGAGAAGCAGCATCGAGTCGCAGCCGATCACCACGACCGTCTCGCCGTTCTCGACCGCGCCGGCGATGTCCGGGAGCGCGGCGACGGCCTCGGCCTTCGCGCGCGCCAGTGCGGCGACCACGGCATCGGGGGGAGTGCCGGGCGATAACTGGGCCAGCACCGCGTCCTCGTCCACGTCCGAGACACGGACCACCGGTTCGACACCCGCGGCACGCAAAACCCGAAGACGGGCGGGGGACGCGGACCCGAGCACGAAGACCGGGCCGGCGGTGGCCGGCCCGGTCTCGTGTGTGTTCGACCCGATCTGGGAGTCAGGCACGTGTCAGTAGCGCATGTTGGTGAAGCTCGACGGTGCGCCCCACTGCGGACGCAACCGGTCGACGGGCCGGCCCCAGTCGTTGCGGATCTCCGGTTCCGGCTCGCCCCCACCGGCGCCCGCGCCGGCCAGGACGCTCACCAGAACGGCGAGGTCCTCGTCGGTCGGGTTGCCGTTGACGACGGTCAGGAACGGCTTCTCTGCCGCCTTCTCGGTGCTCTCGTTCACGGATGCCTCACTCACGCCGCTCTCGCTCACAGGGGGATGTTCCCGTGCTTCTTCGGCGGCAGGTTGACCATCTTGCGCTCGAGCAGCTTGAGCGCGGTCGCGATCTGGCCGCGGGTGTGGCTCGGCGGGATGACCGCGTCGACGTATCCGCGGGCCGCGGCGACGTACGGGTTGACGAGGGTGTCCTCGTACTCCTGCTGCAGCTCGAGGCGCAGTGCGTCGACGTCCTCGCCCTTCGCGGCGGCTTCCTTGAGCTGGTTGCGGTAGACGAAGCCGACGGCGCCGGAGGCGCCCATGACGGCGATCTGCGCGGTCGGCCACGCGAGGTTCACGTCGGCGCCCATGTGCTTGGAGCCCATGACGTCGTATGCGCCGCCGTAGGCCTTGCGGGTGATGACGGTGATCTTGCCGACCGTTGCCTCGCCGTAGGCGTAGAGCAGCTTGGCGCCGCGTCGGATGATGCCGCGGTACTCCTGGTCGGTACCGGGCAGGAAGCCGGGCACGTCCACCAGGGTGACGATCGGGATGTTGAAGGCGTCGCAGGTGCGCACGAAGCGGGCGGCCTTCTCCGAGGCGTCGATGTCGAGGCAGCCGGCGAACTGGGTCGGCTGGTTGGCGACGATGCCGACGCTGCGTCCGTCGACGCGGCCGTAACCGACGATGATGTTCTTCGCGTAATCGGCCTGGATCTCGAGGAATTCGTCGTCGTCGAGGATGCGACGGATGACCTCGTGCATGTCGTACGGCTGGTTCGGCGAGTCCGGGATGAGCGTGTCGAGCTCGAGGTCCTCGTCGTTCAGGGTGTCCTCGATGGACCCGGCGGCCGGCTGCGCGACCGGCAGGCGAGGTGCGTCGGCGCGGTTGTTGCTCGGCAGGTAGCTCAGGAGCTCCTTGACGTACTCGAGCGCGTCCTCCTCGTCGGAGGCGACGTAGTGTGCGGTGCCCGACTTGGCCATGTGGGTGGTCGCGCCGCCGAGTTCTTCCTGCGTGACCTCTTCACCGGTGACGGTCTTGATGACGTCCGGGCCGGTGATGAACATCTGGCTGGTCTTGTCGACCATGACCACGAAGTCGGTCAGTGCGGGCGAGTACACATGGCCGCCGGCGGCGGCACCCATGATCAGCGAGATCTGGGGGATGACACCCGAGGCGCGGACGTTGCGGTGGAAGATCTCGCCGTACAGGCCGAGGGAGACCACGCCCTCCTGGATACGGGCGCCGGCGCCGTCGTTGATGCCGATCAGCGGGCGGCCGGTCTTGATGGCCAGATCCATGACCTTGACGATCTTCTCGCCGTAGACCTCACCGAGGCTGCCGCCGAAGACGGTGGCGTCCTGCGAGAAGATGCAGACCTCGCGGCCGTCGATCGTGCCGTAACCGGTGACCACACCGTCTCCGACAGGTCGACGCTCGGCGAGACCGAAGTTGGTGCTGCGGTGCTTGGCGAGCGCGTCGAGTTCGACGAACGATCCCTCGTCGAGCAGGTGGGTGATCCGCTCGCGGGCGGTCAGCTTGCCCTTCGCATGGGTCTTCTCGACGGCGGCCTCGCCCACGGGGTGCTTCGCCTCTTCGAGACGATTGCGCAGATCGGCGAGCTTCCCCGCTGTCGTGTGGATGTCGGGAGCGGCGGAATCGTCGCGTGAAGCTGTGGTCATGACTGTCGATGCTAACTACCTGAGTGTGAGCCACGTCAACCGGATCAACGTGAGATATCCCTCAGGTTCCCGAGCGATCGGTCGGTGGCGGTCTGTTTGTCCGTTTCTCGGTGCCCTCGGGTGCCTCTGAGCTGGACGGACGCGGTCCCGCGCGGGTCGGCGGACGACCTGCGCGAGACCGCGATCCGACTCACACCGCAGCGAGGTGACTGACGCGCGGTGCCACGTTCTGCATGAAGGCGGAGACGTCGGTCGTGTAGTCGGGGAACGACAACACGCTGCGGTCTACGCCGGCGACCTGGTCGAGATCGTGGAGGAATGCGGCGATGCGGTCGTAGGAGCCGACGAGGTGCGGGTGGAACAGGCAGGAACCGGTGACGACCGCGGCGCGGGTCGGGTAGTCGAAGTCGATGTCGAGCACCTGGCGGCGCTCCTGGGTCTGGATCTTCGCGGACATCCCGGTCGGGTCGCCGGCGGCTGCGGCGCGGAGCCCGTCCGCGGCCTCGACGTCGGTGTCGGCGGCGAACGACTGCACCATCTCCACCGCCTCGGCATCGGTGGGGGCGGTGATGATGCCGTACAGCGCAGCGGTCCCGACGTCGCGCCCTGCCCGCGAGGCGACGGAGACGAGGTCGGCGCGTGCCTTGGCGACCTGGTCGAAGTCACCCAGCGCGAAGTTCACGTCGGCGCGGTTGGCGGCAGCCTCGATCGACCGCGGGGACTGACCCGGGATGACCACCGTGACCCCGTGACGCGGTGTCGGCTGCACGAGGCAGTCGTCGAGCCGGAAGTGTTCGCTCTCTTACGTCATCCGTCCGGTCTCCCAGAGGGTCCGCAGGATGTGGACGTACTCGTCGACGTATCCGTAGCGCTTGCTCGGGTAGTCCTCGCCCGGCCACAGACCCATCTGTGCGTACTCACTGCGGTTCCACCCGGCGACGATGTTGATGCCGAACCGGCCGCCGCTGGCGTCGTCGTAGGTGGCGGCGATCCGGGCGGCCATCGCCGGATGGACCGGCGGTGCGCCGACTGAGCCCCAGATCTTGATGGTCGACGTCGCGCCGATGAGCGGTCCAACGACCGCGAGCGGGTCCTGGGCGTAGTCCCAGAAGCCGCTGCCCTCGGAGCCGTAGCCGCGGAACTTGGACATGGTCAGCACGAATTCGTAGCCGGCGGCCTCGGCGTCGACCGAGATCTGTTTGTTCAGTTCATAACTCGGCATGTACTGCGGGGAGGCCTTGGACAGGATGTAACCGTTGTTGACCGTCGGGAGGAAGACGCCGTACTTCATCATCGAGACTCCTGGGGTGAGGTGAGCGGGAGAAGATCGCCGGGGCGTTCTGAGATGAAGGTAGGAATCCGGTGTTTCGTGGACCGTTCCGACGGCGTAAACGAACTTTGCGCCGGTGCTCGCGCCCTCTACCTGCGACGATGCTCAATCCTGCATCGTGACTGCCAGCGGGTCGGTGACGAAAGACGTCCGGTCGGCGCGGTAGTGGTCGAAGGACACCTGCAGCGGACGCCCGTCTGCATCAGAGAACACCTGGGTCCGGCACAACACCGGCGAGCCTTCGGCGATACCGAGTTGTTCGCTCGTCCGGGCGTCGGCAGCCGCGGCCGTCACCTCGGTCACCACAATCGCGATGGGCGCCGGAAAGTGCAGGGAGGACACAGAACCCATCGTGACCGGACCCGAGTACGCGCCGAAGTCGAACGTGACCTCCGCGGAGAAGTAGGCGGTCCGGACCCCGATCACCTCGCCGTGGCGTCGGATCAAGATGTCGAGGAGCCGGACGGATTCGTCCTCCGTCGCCAGACATGATCGGAGGAACTCGGTCGTCGCGACCGTGCGCTGATCGAGGATCTGCAGCGAGATCTCGGGGTCCTGCCACGACCTGTCCACGGTGTCGGAGATCTCGAGCCGCGCATGTCGCGGATGGACGATGGTCCCCACCCGGGGTCTCCGGACGAGAAGACCGTCCTCGGCGAGCGACCGGAGCGCGGCGCGGACCGTTCCGCGGCTCGGGCCGAGTTCGCTGACGAGCGCGTCCTCGGCGAGTTGTGCAGACTCCGGCAGATGGCCCGCGCGGATCGACGCCGCCATCATGTCGCGCACCCATCGCACGGTGGAGTGGCGGCCTCGAGCCGATCCGCCGTGCATCCGTGGGTGTTTCGAGGGCTGGGCGAAGACATCGACATCCATGTGCGCACACTAGGGACCATTTGCTACGCAAACGTTTCGGCGGGTTTGCGCCGCTCGTCATCCCTGGGCGAGGCACCCAGTAGGTTCTTCAGACATGACCCTCGACGCCGATCTGCTCCGGACCCGACTCGCCGACACGCGCTGGCACCGGATCGAGGTGGTCGACGCGACGGGGTCGACCAACGCCGATCTCGTGACACGCGCGGCCACCGAATCGATCGACGGGACGGTACACCTGACCACCGATCAGAGCGCGGGCCGCGGACGTCACGCGCGGACGTGGACGGCGCCGCGCGGGACCCAGCTGGCGATGTCGGTGGCGGTGGAGGTCGGTGAGCACACCGAGGACCTCGGTTGGCTGTCGCTGCTGGCCGGCCTCGCCGCGGTCCAGGGCATCGGCGAGGCGGTGGGCGTGCGGCCGACCCTCAAGTGGCCCAACGACGTTCTGATCGAGGGGCGCAAGACCGCCGGAATCCTGTCGGAGTACACGCGTTCGCCGCACACCCGGCACGGGGACGGGGGAGTGGCGGTGATCGGGACCGGCCTCAACACGACGATGACGCAGGAGCAGTTGCCGGTGCCCACCGCGACGTCGTTGCAGCTGGCGACCGGCAAAGACGTCCCGCTCACCGAGCTCGCGGCGTCGTACCTGCGGGCGTTGTCGGAGCTGCTCGACCTCTGGCCGCACGACGTCGACGGACTCGCGGCCCGCTATCGGGAGGACAGCGACACCATCGGGCGCCGCGTACGGCTGCTGCTGCCGGGCGACGAGGAGGTCGTCGGCACCGCGACCGGCGTCGACGCGTCCGGGCGGATCGTCGTCGACGCCGACGGGCGGCAGGTGATCGCGGCCGCAGGCGACGTCACGCACCTGCGGCCGGTCTAGATCAGCCGGCAGGACGCTGCAGGCTCTTGATGCCCATCGCGGGGATGATCGTCAACGGCGGCAGGCCGATGACGAAGTGCAGGATCGCGGTCTCGATGCCGACCGAGGTCTGCTGGTAGGTGAGGATCGGGATCAGCACCGCGGCGACCAGGAGCAGGCCGACGATCCAGCGGTAGAACTGGTTGGGCGCCGGCGTGATCAGCTGGAGGACGTACCAGAGGGCGCCCGCGGCGAGCGCGCACAGGAAGCCCACGACGCCGAACCAGATCTCGCTGGCCGCCACCGGATTCCACACCCCGAGCTTGCCGGACTCGTTCACCTTCTCGACGAAGGCCGAGATGATCCACGCGACCAGCCAGGCCGCCAGGCCGGTGACCACACCGGTCATCACCACGCCACCGGCGAAGGTGACCGGGTTGACGTCCGGGCCGCGTCGCGGCGCCCGCGCCGGCCGCGGCTGCTCCGCATATCCGCCCGCGGCGCGGTAGGCGTCGCCGCCGCCGTAGGGCTCGGCGGGGTACTGGTCGCGGTACGGCTCCTCGTAGGGCGCGCCCTGCTGGCTGTAGGCACGCGAATCGGGGTTGTAGCCGGACTCGTAGCGGGCGGTCCGGGGATCGGGATCGCGGTGCGGGCCCCGCGGTTCCTGGTAGGTCATCACATCTCTCCTCGCCGACCGCCCCAACGTGCCCGGCAGTCGATCGGTACTGGTGCCTCGCAGTCTACTCAGCGTGCCCCCCGGGCACGCCCGTCCCGATTATGCTGAGCCGCATGGCTTACCCGCGGGAGAACCTGGCGCCCGGTGAACGTGTGGTTCTCCACCGGCACCCTCATTGGAAGTGTCTGCTCGGGCCGTTCCTGCTATTCGGGATCATCACCGCGGCCGCAGGTGTCCTCGCCGGCGTGATCGCCGGGTCGTCGCTGAGCTCGACCCCGCGGACAGTGCTGCTGATCGTCGTCGGCGTGGTGTGGGCGCTCGGCCTCATCTGGTACTTCATCCGCCCGCTGCTGTCCTGGAAGACAACGCACTTCGTGCTGACCGACCGCCGGGTGATGTTCCGCAACGGAATCCTCACGCGGTCCGGGATCGACATCCCGATCCGGCGGATCAACACCGTCGAATTCCGCCACGGCGTGATCGACCGGATGCTGCGGACCGGAACGTTGGTCATCGAGTCGGCCTCCGACGAGCCGTTGTCCTTCGACGACATCCCGCAGGTGGAGAAGGTCCACTCCCTGCTCTATCACGAGGTGCTCGACATGTACGGCGACGACGACCATCCAGACGACGCCTACGGCGACCCGGACGGCCCCGCCGACCGTCCCGAGAGCAGAGGGGCGCGGGAGCGTTGACCAATGTGCTGCTCGCCGAGGACGACGCCGCGATCGCCGAACCGCTCGCACGTGCGCTGACACGGGAGGGATACGGGTGCGAGGTCGTGAGCACCGGCGCCGACGCGCTGGAGAAGGCGCTCGACAGTCGCTACGAGCTGCTCATCCTCGACCTCGGGCTCCCGGTTCTCGACGGACTCGAGGTCTGTCGGCGGGTGCGTGCCCAACGTCCCGCACTGGCGGTCCTCATGCTCACCGCACGCACCGACGAGGTGGACTTCGTCGTCGGCCTCGACGCCGGTGCGGACGACTATGTCGGCAAACCCTTCCGGCTCGCAGAACTCCTCGCGCGCGTGCGCGCCCTGCTGCGGCGCCGCCAGCCCGGCGACGGTGACGAGGTGCTCGAGGGCGGCGAGATCCGGCTCGACGCCCGGGCGCGCCGCGTCCTGGCCGACGGACAGGACCTCACCCTGGCGAACCGCGAGTTCGATCTCCTGCGGTTCCTCATGGAGCGCGCCGGCGAGGTCGTGACACGCGAGGAGATCCTCACCGAGGTCTGGGGGTCGGTGGATCTGCGGTCGTCGAAGACCCTCGACATGCACATCTCGTGGCTGCGCCGGAAGATCGGCGACGACCGGCACAGCCGCCCGCGGCACATCGTGACGGTGCGCGGCGTCGGTTTCCGGTTCGACCCCTAAGCCGATGCCCATACGACCCGCTTCGATTCGCCGCCCGGCGTCCATGCGGCGACGCCTGCTCACCACGATGATCGGCGTCCTGATCGCGGTCGGATGTCTGCTGGGCATCCCGTTGAGCGTGGTCGCCTGGTGGTGGGTCGCCGACAACGCCCACCAGGACCTCGACAACCGGCTCAAGATCATCGCCGATCAGCTCATCCGCCAGGAGGGCGCCGACGGGCGCATCCCGCGCGACTCGGTCAACCGGGAGTCCTTCGAGCTGCTGCTGCCGCCGAACGGGCGTCTGACGATCACCTACCCGGATCTCGAGGGGACGGCCCAGCGGTTGGTCGTGGGCGCCGACATCGGGGGTTCCCGGCTGTCGGAATCCATCGGTCTGGGCTCCGCCGGCATGTTGACCCTGTCCATCCCGCGCGACGAGGTCCGCGACGACCAGATGACCGCGACCGGGATCGTGCTGCTCGTGGTGCTCTCCTCGGTGATCGGCGGATCGGTGGTGGCCACCGTGACGGCCGGCCGGATCGTCGACCCCCTGACCGATCTCGCCGACCGGGCGGCGACGCTCGGGCGCGCCGACTTCCGCACCGAATGGAAGATGTACGGCATCGCCGAGCTCGACCGGGTGTCCCGGGCGCTCGCCGACGCCAACACCGCGCAGGCGCTGCGGATCGAGCGGGAGCGTGAGATCGCCGGCGACGCGTCGCATCAGCTGCGCAGCCGGCTGACCGCCATCCAGCTACGACTCGAGGAGCTGACCCTGCACGAGGACCCGGCCGTGGTCACCGAGGCCGAGGCCGCGCTCGATCAGGTCGAACGACTGGCCACCGAACTCGACGAACTGGTGGAGGCCTCGCGGGCCGACGAACCCGCACCGCATTTCATCGACGTCGGGGAGATGCTCACCACGCTGGTCGAGGACTTTCGCCACGCCTTCGATGCCCAGGGCCGCGAGCTGACCGTGGAGGTCGACGGGGCGCCACAGGCACTCACCTCGCAGTCCGGGCGCCTACGCGAGGCGGTCAGCGTGCTCGTCGACAACGCCTTACAGCACGGCCGCGGGATGTGCCGGATCGACGTGAGCACGCTGCAGGCCGGTGATCTGGTCCGCATCACGGTCGCCGACGAGGGCGAGGGGGTGGCCGACGAGATCTCCGCGCACATCTTCCGGCGGGGGTTCTCGGCCGGGAAACGGCCGGGTGCCGGTCGCAGCGGCGTCGGACTGTCCCTGGCGCGGGCGCTCATCGAGGCCGACGGCGGACGACTGGAACTCACCGTGCGACGCCCCCCGGTCTTCGCGATCGTCGTCCCGGCCCGGTATGCGAGCGGCTACGGCGAGGACCCGGACGAGCAGGAGGATCCGGGTCAGGACGACTCGGACACCGGCATCACGCGTGACCGAGTTCCTCATCGTTGAGTTCGGCGAGCGTCGGGTGCAGGTCGGTGGACCCGGCGTCGCCGCCGCGCAGCAGCTCCTCGGGGAACGCGAACTTGCGCAACGCCCAGAACCGGAAGGCCATCTGCATCAGGTTGCCGATGATGTAGCCGAGGACGAAGTCGACGACGACGACCTCGGACACACTCAGGTTGGACCGCATGTCGAAGACGTTGTTGCCGATGAACAGCGGTGCGGCCTGCAGGATGACACCGATCCCGCTGATGATGAAGAACAGCAGCGCCTCGTGGTGCCGCTCCCGGCCCCCGCGGTTCTTGAAGGCCCACTCGCGGTTGAGGATGTAACTGAGGATCGTCGCCAGCACACCGGCGATGACCTTGGCGATCACCGGCTTGGTCTCGAGGATCGTGAGACTGAGGCTGTAGAAGATGGCGAGGTCGAAGACGAACGTCGTGCCGCCGACCATCGCGAACTTGATGAGTTCGTGGTGCCGCATGACGAGCCGTCGGGCCGGCGCTGGGAGGCGAGCGATCAGCTCGTCGATCAATGGCACAAGATCCGAGTGTACGAAACAAATCGGTCGGGACAGTTCTCCGGGCGGTTGTGCGGATGACGGACCGGACATGGAACGATGGTTCGCGTGAATCCTCGCGTGCCGGATGAAGCGCCCGAAAACGGGCCGGTGACCTCGAATTCCACGGTGCCTCCCACTCCCGAAGCGGCACGGAGTGCCGGTGCGGCGTCGGGTATGCCGAAGGTCACGATGATCGGCGGCGGACAGCTCGCCCGGATGACCCATCAGGCCGCGATCGCCCTCGGCCAGTGTCTGCGTGTCCTGGCCGCGTCCGAGTCCGATCCAGCCGCGCAGGTGAGCGCCGACATCGTCCTCGGTTCGCACGACGAACTCGACGATCTCCGCCGCGCCGCCGCAGGTGCCGCCGCTCTCACCTTCGACCACGAGGGTGTGCCGCTGGCGCATCTGGAGGCGCTCGAAGCCGAAGGGGTGGCGGTCCTCCCGCCGTCGAAGGCGCTGCACTTCGCCCAGGACAAGCTGGCCATGCGCGTGCGGCTGGCCGAGCTGGGTCTGCCGGTACCGGCGTTCGCCGATCTCGCCGGCGACCGTGAGGCCGCCCGTGCGCGTCTCGTCGAGTTCGGCGAGGCCAACGAGTGGGAGATCGTCATCAAGGCGGTCCGCGGCGGATACGACGGCCGCGGGGTCTGGCTGGTCGACGGCGCCGACGAGGCGCTCGCGGTCTTCGACGAGTACCCGTCCGACGCACCGGCCCTGCTCGCCGAGCAGAAGGTGCCCATGCGCCGCGAACTGTCGGCGATGATCGCTCGGTCCCCGTTCGGGCAGGGCGCCGCGTGGCCGGTCGTGGAGACGATCCAGCGTCATGGCCAGTGCGCCGTCGTGCTCGCGCCCGCACCGGATCTCTCCGACGAGGTCGCTGAGCGGGCCCAGCAGATGGCCTTGCGTCTGGCCGATGAACTCGGCGTGGTCGGCGTCATGGCGATGGAACTCTTCGAGACCGTCGACGGGGAGCTCGTCGTCAACGAACTCGCGATGCGTCCGCACAACAGCGGTCACTGGACGATGGACGGCGCGGTCACCTCGCAGTTCGAGCAGCATCTGCGTGCCGTCCTCGACTACCCGCTGGGCAACACCGCACCCACCTCGCCGCTGACCGTGATGGCCAACATCCTGGGCGCGCCGAGCGCCCCGGCGATGTCCATGGACGAGCGCCTGCACCATCTGATGGCGCGCATGCCGGAGGCGAAGGTGCACCTGTACGGCAAGGGTGAGCGGCGCGACCGCAAGATCGGCCACGTGAACATCGTCGGCCGCCAGGGGGAATCAATGGAATCGGTGCGCGAGCGCGCCGAGCGTGCCGCGCAATGGATGTCGCACGCGACGTGGACCGACGGATGGGATGTTCATTCATGAGTGAGACCGCAGAGTTCCGGGGTCCCCGCGTGGGCCTGATCATGGGCAGCGACTCCGACTGGCCGACGATGAAGGCCGCCGCGGAGGCGCTCGCCGAGTTCGACGTGCCGTTCCAGGTGGGTGTCGTCTCGGCGCACCGCACCCCGCAGCGGATGCTCGACTACGCCGCCGGCGCCGCCGCCAACGGCATCGAGGTCATCATCGCGGGAGCCGGTGGGGCAGCGCATCTTCCGGGCATGGTCGCCTCGGCGACCCCGCTGCCGGTGATCGGTGTGCCGGTTCCGCTGCGACACCTCGACGGTCTCGACTCGCTGCTGTCGATCGTGCAGATGCCCGCGGGTGTGCCCGTCGCGACCGTCTCGGTCGGCGGTGCACGCAACGCCGGTCTGCTCGCCGTGCGGATCCTCGCCTCCTCCGACCCTGCCCTGCAGGAGCGGATGGTGTCGTTCCAGAAGGGCCTCGAGCAGATGGTCCTGGACAAGGATGCCGCGCTGCAGCAGGAACTGCTCGGCGACTAGCCCAGTCCGGCAGGCGATTCCGGAGTGGTGGGCGGCAAGCCGAGTTTGTCGGTGAAGAAGTCCATCACCCGGTCGAAGGCCTGCCTGGTGGGTTGTCCGGGTTCGTCGTAGAGGTCCTCGGTCAGCACCGAATGTGGCCGGGGGAACATCGAATCCGGGTTGGCGGCGTCGTCGGGTAGTTCGATCCCGATGAACGAGTCGCCGAGAAGCTCTTGGAGATAGGCGAATCGCGACCGCGGCGAGAGTTGGTCGCCCGCGAAGCGCAGGCCCATCACCTCCAGACCGCGGGCGCATCGGGCCTGTACCTTGGCGAGATCACCGGCGTCGACGTCGATGGCGCGTGCCCGTCCCGGGAGCACCGCGAACGGCAACGACGGTTGCGACAGCACCGGGGCCAGCATCCGTTCGTCGGTGGCCATCGCCAGTGCGAAGCCGCCGGTGAAACACATCCCGACCGCGCCGACCCCGGGGCCGCCGCAGCGGTCGTGCTCGCGGGCGGCGAGGTCGCGCAGCCAGGCCGCGACCGGTGAGGTCTTTCCCGTTGCGAGAATGGTGAATTCGCGGGTGATGCAGGTCTTGGCGATGGTGCCCAGCATGTTGCGCACCGAACCCACCCGGCCGAGGTTGTCCGGTCGTGGGTCCTGACCGTCGACACCGAACAGGGAGGGCATGACCGCCGTCGCACCGAGATCGGCGATGCGTCGGGCGACGTCGGCGACCTTCGGGCTGATGCCGGGCATCTCGGCGATCACGATGACCGCGGGCCCGGTGCCCTTGCGGTAGACGCGGCGGGTGTCGCCGCGCAGGGTCACGTCCTCGGCGGTGAAATCGTCGAGCGGGTCGTCGGCCATCGCGGGTCAGTCCTTGTGCAGGGTGCCGAGGAGCGCCGACTCGAAGGGCATCGCGAAGATCTTGGCGCCGCGGGCGAGGTCGGGGGAGTCCGACGGCACGACCCGGGGCCCGGTGACCCGGTAGCGCTTGTCCTTGCGGACGATGACGAAGGAACCGGCCGCCTGCACATTGCGCACCCAGTCGGTGTGCCTGCCATAGGTGAGGACGATGGTGAGTTTGTCGCGGTCGACCCAGGCGAGTACCGGGTTCGAATAGGTCTTCCCGGATTTGCGGCCGACGTGCTCGACCATCGCGAACGGCGGCAGGTGTGGTGCCCACTGCCGCTGGATCGGGTTGGTGACGATCTTGTTGAACCGGGCCAGTGCGTCAGGTAGTCGCATGTGCCCACTGTGCCTCAAAACCCGCGATCCCGCGGGGCCTTGGTGTCTGCTCCCGTGGGGTCGCGCGGCATTTGCGGCTATCGGGGTAGGACGACTCCGGCTTTCTCGACATCGGCGATCGCGGTCACACGTTCCGCGGACGCGTTGGCGACGTGCACGAGGCTGCCGCCGGTGACGAGCGGCGCGAGAAGGTGGGCGAGCACGCCGGATGCGGTGTGCCACGGCCGCGTCGACACCACACGGGTGCCGGCGGCGATGCCGTCGCGCTCGGCGACGGCGCGCGCCTCGGTGATCACCTCGGCCGTCGGGGTGCCGTCGAGCGCCTCGACGGCGGGGGACCGGGAGATGAACTGGTCGCCGTGCACCCGCACGACGCTCCCGTAGTCGCCGACGCCGGGCGGTAGATCACGCAGCGGCAGGGCGAACGGATCGAGAGACGCCACCACGACCTCGTCGGCGTCGGGATGATCGTCGAGACGATCGCGCGAGGTGAAGACCACCAGCGGCTCGGATGCCGGTTCCGTGGCGTCGGGACCCGCGACATGGACGTCGGCGCCGGCCCACAGTGCACCGAGCAGGATTCCGGCGGTCTGCCAGTGCTCGGGCAGGTCCACCACGACGACATCCCCGGCGCCCACACCGATCTCGTCGGCGAGATAGTTGGCGGTCTTGGCCGCCCAGTTGCCGAGTGTGGCCGCCGACAGCTCGGTGCGCTCGCCCGTCGCCTCGTCGTAGTAGGTCAGCAGCGGACGCGAATGATCCGCCACCGCACCGAAGATCGCGTCGGCGACCGTGTTCGGACTGTTCAGTTCACGCACATCGGCCCCTTGGTCCCGGCGGTGATCGGCGGCCGCTTGTTGCCGACGCGTTCACTGGCCGGGGTGTTGTCGGTCTGTTCGCCGGTGTCGCCGAGTCCGCCCGGTCCGGCGTAGGTGTTGGTGAGGATCACCTTGAGCTGGTCATCGGCGAGGTTCGGGTCCTCGACGACCTTCACGCCGCCGAGGTCCTTGGCGAGCAGTCGGGCGGCGTCGCCGTTCTCCTTGGCGTAGACCACCGAGTCCTTGGTGTCGGCCTTGCCGCTGGAGGTCTCCCCGGACTGATAACCCTTGTTGGTCAGGATGTTCGCGACATTCGACCCGAGCCCGTCGATCGTGCCGGCGTTGACGACGTCGACCTTGAAGTCGCCGCGCTGGGTGTCGCCGCCCGCCTGCTGCGGGGTGAGGAGATCGCTGGTGTAGGTCTTGACCGCCTGCGGATCGACCTCGACGACGGACTGCATCCCGTCCTCGCTCCAGCCCTGCTCGGTCACGATCGGGATGGTCGCGAACTTCACGCGGCCACCGCTGAGATCCTTGAGCTGCTCGGCGAAGTTGATGATGTTCCAGCCGTCGTCGATCACGATGGAGCGCGCGACCGCGTTCTGCATCTCCGAGAGCTTGCCCGGGTCGGTGAGAGTGCCTGCGGAGAGCACCTTCTGGGTCAGCGACGCCATGAAGGCCTGCTGCCGCGTGATGCGGTCGAGGTCGCCACGGGGGAGTCCGTGACGTTGACGCACGAAGCTCAGGGCGCGGGGGCCGTTGAGGGTCTGGACACCCTTGCGGAACCGGGCGCCGCTGAACGGATCCCGGACGGGCGCGTTGAGGCAGACGTCGATGCCGCCGACCGCATTGGTCAGCAGGACGAAGCCGAGCAGACCGACCTCCGCGTAGTGGTCGACCTGGACGCCGGTGAGGTTGGCGACGGTGTCCACCAATGCCTTCCGGCCCGCGAGCGTGCCTTCCTTCTCCGCTTCCTCGGGTGACTGCCCGGCTTCGACGGCGCGAGCGCGCACGCCTTCGCGGGTGGTGCCGTAGGCGGCGTTGATCTTGCTCATGCCGATTCCCGGCACGTCGACGTAGGAGTCACGGGGGATCGAGATCGCGGTGGCCGACGAACCGTCCTCGGGGATACGCACCAGCAGGATGGTGTCGGTGTTGGTGGCCACCTCCTCGCCCGACCGGAGGAGTTTGATCTCCTCCGGCGAGAGCGGGTTGCCCTTCGCGTCGGTGCGGGAGTCGGTGCCCACCAACAGGATGTCGACGGCGCCGTCTTTCGCGCCGCCCAGGCCGAGGCCACCGAGCTGCGTGATGCGGGTCTCGAGATCGGACATCGTGTTCCAGGCGTAACCGGTGCACAGCAGCACGGCGACCGAGGCGATCGCGATCAGCGCACGACCCCACCCGGCTCCGGATGCCCAATGGGCGCGCGGGCGCGACGAGGTGCCGGGAGGTGCGGTCGGCGGAGTCGCCGGCGCGGTGGATTCTCCACTCACCGAGAGCTTCTCGGACACCGCGGCGGCGCCGGCGGTGGCCGACCGGCGCTTCCGGCGTGGAGGAGTGCCGGTGGTGGCCTTCGAGGGTGCCCCGGTCTTCGAGGGTGCACCAGTCCTCGGGGCGCCCGACTTCGATGCCCCCTTCTTCGGGACGGCGTTCTGGACCGAACCCTGTTCGGCAGTCGCCTTGGGAGCGGCCGACTTCGGGGCGCCGGACTTCGGGGCGGCCGCCTTCCGAGGTCCTGCCTTCGCCGGCCCGGCCTTCTTCGCGGCGCTCTTCTTCGCCGGGGCCGTGGCCTGCTCGGCGTCGGGGCGGGGCCGGCGCTTGCGGGCAGGGTCCTGCGGTGCGGGCTGCTGCCGTTCGGCGGGCTTGGATCGCGTGTGGATCTCGCCGGAGGATCGTCGACCTAGAGGCTCGTCGGCACGACGCGGACGGCGGGGCGATGCCGGATCCTGCGGGGGCACGCGCCGCCGGGGATCACGCTCGTCGGCGTGGCGTCGTCGGGGCATCCCTTCGTCCCGGGCGGGGATCCGTTCCGGGGGCGGCTGGCGTCGCGCACGCTGTGCGGATTCGGCTCGGGTCGGTTGCTCGGGCGCACGCCGAACCACGCGGCGTCGGGGGCCGGCCGCCTCGGCGTCCACGGGACGGGGGCGGGCTCCCTGGCTGGGCCGTCCCGGTTCACCAGCGCGTTCGCCGCGCACGGGCCGTCGGCCGTTGTCGGCATCCGGAGTGCGCCGGTTACCCGGCTCCGGCGGTACCGCACGCCGGGGGCGCGGCCGCCCACGTGCGCCGTCGGATGGTGAATCCACTGGTCAGCGATCCCTTTCGCGGTCATCAAGCTGCTCGACGGTGGCGCCCGGTCGGTCCGCGCCATGGGATTGTCGGTGCAGAAGTGAAAGTTGGTGTTGTGCTGTCGCCAGGCTACTGAAGTGATTCGGGAATTCGAGAACGCAACGCCGAGGAGTCGAGTAGCGGTCGTCACGTGGATGACGTGGAGTCGTGGCCCACCGTGGTCTGCGGCACGATGGTGCGCATGCGTGTCACGCCCAGCACCCCCACCGTGTACATCGTCGGCGCCGGCGGTCAGCTCGGCACCGCCCTCCAGGGGAGGTCGGCGCAGGCACCCGACTCCGTGGTGTGGCGCCCGCTGACCTCGGCCGACATCGACATCGCCGACGAGACGTCGGTGGCGGCCGCACTCGGCGACCTCGGTCCCGAGGACGTCGTCGTCAACTGTGCCGCCTACACCGACGTCGACGGCGCCGAATCGGACCTCGCCGGTGCCCGCCGCGTCAACGTCACCGGTCCCGCAGTGCTCGCGGCCCACACCGCCGCCGCGGGGGCGTGGCTGATCCATGTCTCCACCGACTACGTGTTCCCCGGTGCCGCACCCGACTCCGATCGTCCGGAGGGCTACGAACCGGACGACGTGAGCGGCGAACCGGCCACCGTCTACGGGGCCACCAAACTCGCAGGCGAACGCGCCGTCCTCGAGGCCGACCCGCGCGCCACGGTCGTGCGCACCGCCTGGGTGTACACCGGCGGTCCCGAGAGCCGCGACTTCGTCGGGACGATGCGGCGCCTCGAGAAGTCGCGCGAGACCGTGTCGGTCGTCGACGACCAGCTCGGGTCGCCCACGTACTGCATCGACCTCGCCGACGGGCTGTGGGAACTCGTCGCCGCCGGGCCCCGCCCCGAGGTCACCGGCGCCGTCCTGCACGCCACCAACGCGGGTCACGCGACCTGGTTCGACGTGGCCGCGGCCGTCTTCGAGGAGGTCGGCGCCCAACGGTCACGCGTGCTGCCCACGACCACGGCGGAGTTCCCGCGCCCGGCACCGCGCCCGGCCTACTCGGTGCTCTCCGGGCGTTCCTGGGCCGCGGCAGGGTTGACCCCGCTGCGGGACTGGCGTGCCGCGCTGCACGCGTCGATCGCCGCGTCAGAGGGTTCGTTACCCTGAGCCGGTGCCCGCTCAGCTAGCCGTCGTCACGGTGACCTACTCCTCCGGTGATCACCTCGCGACATTCCTCCGCAGTCTCGACGCCGTGACCGACGTGATGCCGCAGGTCATCATCGCCGACAACGGCTCCGACGACGGCGCACCAGAGAAGGCCGAGCAGGACTACGAGTCCGTCACGCTGGTCCGCACCGGCGGCAACCTCGGCTACGGGCGTGCGATGAACCGCGGCGTCGCCGAACTCGATCCCGACATCGAGTTCGTGCTCATCGCCAACCCCGACGTCGAGTGGAAGCCCGGCTCGATCGACGAGCTGCTCGCCGCCGCGCAACGCTGGCCGCGTGCGGGGTCGCTCGGACCGCTGATCCGCGAACCCGACGGCACGGTCTACCCGTCGGCGCGTCGTGTCCCGGACCTCGTCTCCGGCACCGGCCACGCCATCCTCGGCACGGTGTGGAAGTCCAACCCGTGGACCGCGGCCTACCGCGCCGACGACGAGGCCCCCTCGGAACGGGCCGTCGGGTGGCTCTCCGGCTCGTGCCTGCTGATGCGTCGCGAGGCCTTCGACGCCGTCGGCGGCTTCGACCCGCGCTACTTCATGTACATGGAGGACGTCGACCTCGGCGACCGACTCGCCAAGGCCGGCTGGCAGAACGTCTACGTGCCCTCCGCCGAGATCGTGCACACCAAGGGACACAGCGCGGGCCGGCACCCGGAGAAGATGCTGCCCGCGCACCACGAGAGCGCCTACCGGTTCCAGGCCGACCGCAACCCCGGCGTCCTACGCGCCCCGCTGCGGCTGGCGCTGCGGGCCGGACTGGCCGTGCGCTCCCGTCTCGCGGTACGGGCCGCCCGCCGCGCGCTGTCGGCCCAGGACACCCCGACGAGCGAAACCAACGGATAGGTGCTGAAGTGAGTACCGATCATCACGAAGAAGGGACCGATCAAGTGGATCAATACACCGTGCGCGACTCGGTGGGGAGTGAAGCCGTCGGGGGATCGGGCCCGGTCGCCGAGGACGTCCAGGCGGTCGTCCTCGTCGGCGGCAAGGGCACCCGGCTCCGCCCGCTAACCCTGTCGGCGCCCAAGCCGATGCTGCCCACTGCGGGCCTGCCCTTCCTCACCCACCTGCTGTCGCGCATCCAGGCGGCCGGTATCCGCGATGTGGTCCTCAGCACCTCGTTCAAGGCCGAGACGTTCAGCGAGTACTACGGTGACGGCTCCAAGCTCGGACTGAGCATGCGCTACGTCACCGAGGAGGAGCCGCTCGGCACCGGCGGCGGTATCCGCAACGTCCTCGACGAGCTGACCGCCAAGACCATCGTCGTCTTCAACGGCGACGTGCTCGGCGGCACCGATGTCCGCGACGTCATCGACACCCACCGCAAGGCCGACGCCGACGTCACCATCCACCTGGTCCGGGTCAGCGATCCGCGCGCATTCGGCTGCGTGCCGACCGACGCCGACGGTCGGGTCACCGCCTTCCTGGAGAAGACCCAGGACCCGCCGACCGACCAGATCAACGCCGGCACCTACGTCTTCGAGCGCGAGATCATCGAATCGATCCCGTACGGCGTGCCCGTCTCGGTGGAGCGTGAGGTGTTCCCGCGTCTGCTCACCGAGGGCAAGCACGTCCACGCGCACGTCGACCACGCCTACTGGCGCGACATGGGCACCCCGGAGGACTTCGTCCGCGGTTCGGCCGACCTGGTCCGCGGCATCGCGCCGTCGCCGGCACTCGGCGACCGTCGCGGTGAGTCGCTGGTCCACGAGGGTGCGGGCGTCGGCCCGGGCGCGCTGCTCATCGGCGGCACCGTGGTCGGCCGCGGAGCCGAGGTCGGCCCCCGCGCGCGCCTCGACGGTGCGGTGGTCTTCGACGGCGCGGTCATCGAGGCCGGCGCGGTCGTCGAGCGCTCGATCATCGGTTTCGGCGCACGTATCGGTCCGCGGGCCCTGATCCGTGACACCGTCGTCGGCGACGGCGCGGACATCGGCGCGCGCTGCGAACTGCTGCGCGGCGCCCGGGTGTGGCCGGGAATCGAGATCCCCGACAACGGAATCCGCTTCTCGACTGACGTGTAGAACACGCAAACCCACCCTTTTTCGGCAAACCCACCACCCGCACGGGTGGTGGGTTTGCCGAAAAAGGGTGGGTTTGTCTTGCGGTCAGCGCGTCTTGACGGCGGCCAACACGCCGGGCCCGAGCGGGATGACGACCGGCAGGAGGCGCTCGTCGTCGGCGATCAGCAGGGCGGCCTCGCGGGCAGCGGCCGTCGGCGGGTCGGTGCGGGACGGGTCGCCCACGGTGCCGTCGGCGGTCGCATTGTGCACCACGACGACGCCGCCGTCGCGCAGCATGCGTACCGCCTCGGTCACGAACCGCGGCAGGTCCAGCAGCGGCCCGTCGATGAAGACCAGGTCGTACGACGAGTCGGACAGGCGCGGCAGCACATCGGTGGGCGTGCCGTTGATCAGACGCGTCCGGCCGGGGGAGATGTCGGCCCCGGCGAACGATGCCCGCGCCGCGCGGTGATGTTCGGGCTCGGGGTCGATCGTGGTCAGGACACCGTCGGCGGCCATGCCGTTGAGCAACCACAGACCGCTGACGCCGGTGCCGGTCCCGATCTCGGCGACCGCCTTGGCATCTGCGGTGCGGGCCAGGAGCGCCAGCAGCGCACCGACCGCCGGGCTCACGGGCGTGGCGCCCAGTTCCTCGGCGCGGGCACGGGCGGCGATGACGGCATCGTCCTCGACGATCGCCGACTCGGCGTAGGCGATCAGATCGGGGCCGGCGGACGGGGTTGACTCGGTCACGCGTCGAGGTTAACCGCCGCTCGGTCCAACCCGGACATGGCACGCCGACCTGCGCGAATCCGGGTCGCCCCACATCCTCAGGGAACACTCAGCCGACTCATACGGCGACCACACTCCGGTAGGAGAGGGTAAGGGCGTCCGGTTGACGGTAATTCCGCTCCAGGCTGGTGTGAACGCCCGCCGAATGGGGAATACCCGATCGGTGCGACGTTGTTCCACACGGTGAGTGCTCAGGGTCACCGGGCTGTGTTCACGAGAGAGGAACCGACCACCCACCATGACCGATTCCCGCGATTCCATCGACGACGTGCCTGCCGTTCCGGCGGGCACGGCAGGTTTCGACGCCACCGGTGACGAAATGCTGATGCCGTCATGGGACGAACTGGTGCGCGAGCACGCCGACCGCGTCTACCGCCTGGCCTACCGGCTGTCGGGAAATCAGCACGACGCCGAGGATCTCACCCAGGAGACCTTCATCCGGGTGTTCCGTTCGCTGTCGAACTACCGGCCCGGCACCTTCGAGGGCTGGCTGCACCGCATCACCACCAACCTGTTCCTCGACATGGTCCGCCGCCGTAGCAAGATTCGGATGGAGGCGCTGCCGGAGGAGTACGACCGCGTGCCGGCCGACACCCCCGACCCGCAGCAGATCTTCGACGCCACCAATCTCGATCCCGATCTGCAGCGTGCCCTGGATTCGCTGGCGCCCGACTTCCGCGCCGCCGTCGTCCTCTGTGACATCGAGGGCCTGTCCTACGAGGAGATCGCCGCGACGCTGGGCGTCAAGCTCGGCACCGTCCGCAGCCGTATCCATCGCGGCCGGCAGAGCATCCGCGACGCGCTGGCGGCTCAGGGCCACACCAGCAGCCGTTCCGTCGCCATCGGCGCGCGCAGCTGAGGTGTCGTTCCGGGATCGGTCGATCGTCGGACACCTCACCTCCGCCGACTCTTCGGCGGAGTCCGGGAACCACAAGGCGACGAGCGTCGTTGTCTGACTCGGATAAGCTGAGACGTTGCGTGCACGCCACGTGCGGCAGCACAGTCCGCCGGCGGTGAGTACCGTGGCGAACAGACTCGGCAGGCTGAGATCGGATTGCGGCGGACACGTCGTGGAGAGGGGTGACCGACGATGATGGACGGCGATCGCGGGCGTCCGACCCGGGGCGGCGGTATCGAGCCCCCAACCCCCAATCTCCGTCGCCGGCGGTCCTCCTGGAGTGCGGACTCCTGGACACCGGCCCCGTCGTCCTTCCTGCCCAATCGCGGCTATCGCGCGCCCGGCACCGCCGGCGGACGCCGCTTCGCACCCACCGAACATCTCGCCCCCGAGGCGGTCGCCGCCTTCGTCGACGGGGAGCTCGGCATGTCGGCGCACGCCCGCGCCTCCCACCACCTCGCGCTCTGCCCGGAATGCGTGGCAGCCGTCGACGCACAGTCCCTGGCCCGCACCCGACTCCGCGAGTCCGGTCAGGTGTCGGTGCCCGCATCCCTGCTCGGTGCACTGTCCCAGATCCCGACCCGCGAGATCGATCTCGGCTCGGACGCCCCTACCGACGGCATCCCCGGCGCCCGCGACGCGATGCGTCCGCCCGCGAACCCGCTCACGCGTGACACGGGCCGTGGCCGCAACTTCCGCCGTCGGGGTCGGTGAACGTGGCCGACGGAACCGGATCGCAAGACGAGGACACCTCGACTCCCGGTGGTGACGCCCAGTTCGCCCGCCGCGAAGATCCCCCGAACACCCAGCGCCTGACGCCCGGGCGCGCACGACACTCCCCGGTGTCGCCGTCGACCGCGCAGGTCTTCGGCCGGCCCTCGGGGGTTCGCGGGTCGTTCGCGACCACCCCGAACAATCACTCCGCGCCGCAGCCCCATGTCGCCGATCCGGATCCCGTGCTCGCCGAGGCCTTCGGCCGCCCGCCGGGTTCCGACGAGACCCTCCAGCGCGACCCGCTCGCCTCGTACGGCCAGACCGACGAGGAGCCACGGGCCAACGACCCCTGGCGCGACCCGGAAAGCCCGGCGCGACTCGTCGACCCGGCACTGCCGACCGCGTCGTCGGCCCCGGCCACCGACCCCGGACCCAAGCTCGGTGTGCGAGATGTGTTGCTGGGCAACCGGATCAGCTGGAGCGCGCTTGCGACACTCGCGATCATCGCCCTGCTCATCGCTCTCGTCGGCGGCCTGATGGGGCGCTGGACCGCCGAGGTCGCGGCCCCGCTGACCACCGATTCGGTCGAGCTGTCCACCGACGACTCCGGCGACGGATCGGCACCGCGTTCGTCGATCGCCGAGGTGGCGCGGGCCGTCGAGAAGTCCGTCGTCGCCATCGACGTACGCGCCTCCGGGGCCTACTCGACCGGTTCGGGCTTCGTGATCGACAAGGCCGGGTACATCCTCACCAACAACCACGTGATCGCGATGGCCGCGAACGACAAGGCCGCCAAGCTCGAGGTCATCTTCTTCGACCGTCAGCGGGTCGCCGCCCGCATCGTCGGCCGTGATCCCAAGACCGATCTCGCGGTGCTCAAGGTCGAGAACGTGAAGAATCCCACCGTGTCGGTCCTCGGTAGCTCCGAAGATCTGCAGATCGGCGAGGAGGTCGTCGCCTTCGGATCGCCACTGGGCCTCAACCGGACCGTGACGAGCGGCATCGTCAGCGCCACCAACCGTGCGGTGGCCCTCACTCCCGACGCCGAGTCCGACACCGATGCGGTCATCGACGCGATCCAGACCGACGCCTCCATCAACCCCGGCAACTCCGGTGGCCCCCTGGTCAACGCCGACGCCAAGGTCGTCGGTATCAACACCGCAGGTCGGCTCGGTGCCGGCGGCGGTTCCATCGGCCTCGGCTTCGCCATCCCGATCGACGAGGCCAAGCCCATCGCCGAGGCCCTCATCCGCGACGGCAAGGTCAACCACGCCCAGATCGGCATCAACGCCAGCTCGGTCCGCAACGAGCGGGTCCTGGGCGCGCAGGTGCGCAACGTGGTCTCCGGCGGACCGGCCGAACGCGCGGGGGTCCGCGAGAACGACGTCATCACCTCGTTCAACGGACGGCCCATCGAGAGCGCCGACGAGTTGAATGTCGCGGTCCGGACCGCGAAGATCGGTGAGGAGATCCCGTTCCAGTACTGGCGGGACGGGCGCACGTTCGACGGCAAGATCACGCCGCAGAGCGACTGACACCGGGACGAGGTAGATGTTCAGCAGTATCGGATGGGGCGAGATCGCGATCCTGATCGTGGCGGCCCTCGTCATCCTCGGACCCGAACGACTTCCCGGCGCGGTGTCGTGGTCGATGCAGTCGTTGCGCAAGGTCCGCGATTACGCGACCGGCGCGACCAACCAGCTCAAGGACGAACTGGGTCCGGAGTTCGAGGACCTGCGCAAACCGCTCGCCGACCTCAACGAGCTCCGGGGCATGACGCCTCGCTCGATCGTCACCAAGCATCTGCTGGACGGTGACGACTCACTGTTCCGTCTGGGAGAAGACGCCACGACCGTCGATCGCAGCACCACGCCGGCACCGCCGATCAAACCGGTGTCGGCGCCGATGTCGCTCGACAAGAGCACCGACACACCGTCGGCCGAGCCGTCCTCGGGTGGTGCGCAGGCCGAACGCCGGACCGGTCGTCGTCCCGCCGTCACCGACTGGGACGCGACCTGACCTGACCGCTCAGGAGTGGCGGACGGTGTCGAGTCCGAGGCTCATGCCGGCGAGCCCGCGCTTGCGTACGGCCAGCTTCGCGGCGATCGCCCGCAGGGCCGATCCGGCGGGGGAGTCGGGGGCCGACAGGACCACCGGGACACCCGCATCGCCGCCCTCGCGCAGGGCGGTCTCCAACGGCACCTGACCCAGGAGTTCGACGGGGGCGCCGACCGCACGGGTGAGTCGCTCGGCGACCTTCTCGCCGCCACCCGAACCGAACGGTTCCATGCGGGTGCCGTCGGGCAGTTCGAGCCAGGACATGTTCTCCACGACGCCCAGGATCTTCTGGCGGGTCTGCAGTGCGATCGCACCGGCGCGTTCGGCGACCTCGGCCGCGGCCTGCTGCGGGGTGGTGACCACCAGGATCTCGGCACCCGGGATCAGCTGTGCGATCGAGATCGCGACGTCGCCGGTGCCCGGCGGCAGGTCGAGCAGGAGGACGTCGAGGTCACCCCAGTAGACGTCGGCGAGGAACTGCTGCAGTGCGCGGTGCAGCATCGGCCCGCGCCAGGTGACCGGGGTGTTGCCGTCGGTGAACTGGCCGATGGAGATGAACCGCACGCCGTGGTTCATCGGCGGCATGATCATCCGCTCCACCTGGGTGGGTTTGGCGTCGCTGCCCAGCATCCGCGGCACGGAGTGGCCGTAGATGTCGGCGTCGAGAACACCGACGGTGAGTCCGCGCTCGGCCAGTGCGGTCGCGAGATTGACCGTGACACTGGACTTTCCGACGCCGCCCTTACCGGAGGCGACGGCGTAGACGCGGGTCAGGGACCCGGGCTGGGCGAACGGGATGACCGGTTCGGCCTTGTCTCCGCGTAGCTTCTTGCGCAGTTCGGTGCGCTGCTCGTCGTCCATGACGTCGAGTTCGACGCGCACTGCGCCGACACCGGCGACATCGGCGACGGATTTCTCCACGCGCTGGGTGATCTCGGTGCGCAGAGGGCATCCCGACGTCGTCAGGTAGATCCCGACATCGACGCTCGCGTCGTCGTTGATCGTGACCGACTTGACCATCCCGATGTCGGTGATGGGCTTGCCGATCTCCGGATCCTTCACCTTGCCCAGAGCGGCGCGAACTGCCGATTCCGTGGGCGCAACTCCTGTAGTCATCTGCTCCAGCGTACCGGCGTCACCGGCAGACCCCGGTGGTGGTCCCGGGGACGGTTGCGGGGGGCCGGATCAGCGGACGGGCACCGGAGTCGTCGCGGGTCCGGGCACCCCGACGCGGGGGTTCGGCTGGGGCGCCTTCTTGGTGATCGGTGCCTGCTTCTTGGTCGGCGGCGGTGCCTGTCCGGGCAGGGTGATCGTCGGCAGGCAGACGATGAAGCAGTTCTGCGGCGGGGGTGCCGGCTTGCGTACCGAGGGCGACGACGAGGACGGTCCCGACGGCGGCGTCGACGAGGACGAGGAAGAACTGGACTTGCTCTTGCTCTTGGAGCTCGAAGCCTTGCGCTTGGCCTCGGGGATCGGGTTCGTCGGCATCACGCCGGTGGCGTAGGCGCCCGCCCAGCCGAGCACGTTCGCCACGTACTCCATCGAGCGGTTGTATCGCAGGACCGCAGCGACGCGGGTGCCCTCACCCATGATGTCGCTGACCCCGGCGCACAGGTAGCGGCCCGCCGAGTAGGTCGCGTCGAAGATGTTGTTGGGGTCGGCCTTGCCGTCGCCGTTGGCGTCGGAGCCCCACGACGCCCAAGTGCTGGGGATGAACTGCATCGGTCCCATGGCGCGGTCGTGTTCGGGGTCGCCGTCGATGCGGCCGCCGTCGGTGTCCTTGATGACGGCGTTGCCGGCCAGCGATCCGTCGAGCACGGGGCCGGCGATCGGGTTGATCGTGGTGCCGTACTGATCGACCGAGCCGTTGCTCGCGTGGTTGGACTCGATCCGGCCGATGCCGGCGAGGAGGAACCAGGGCAGCTTGCACTGCGGGCTCTCGGCGCCGACCCGGTTGGCCGCGAGTTTGTAGGCCTGCAGGACCACGCCGGGGATGCCCAGCGGGCCGGACGGGAGATCGTTCGCGAGCCGGAACTGGGGCGCGGGCAGTGCGGCGGCCGGCTTCTCCGGCGGCGGTGCGAAACCGAGGAGGGTGACCGGCGAACCCGGCACCACGTCGGCGACGACGACCGGGGCCTCGGGTTGTTCCGGTGTCGCGGCGGCGAGCACGCCGTGCGCGCTCGACGACGCGGTGCCCAGGACCATGGTGCCGACGAGAGCGCCACCGACGACGATGGTCGCGGCTCGGCGGGGAAACTGCAGGGGACGCTGCGGCCCACGACGGTGCCGCACCAGGTTGAGCGGGCTCACCGACGACCACCGTCGTGTGCTGTGCGCCCGTTCGCCGGGCGCCCCGTCTCCGTGTGTACTCGGCGGTTCACCGCCGATCCCCGCGGATGGCTCGCCATCCGATTCTTCGTTCCCGCCTGCACGATCACATGTACTCCGTTGTCAAAACACCACACGTCTGCCCCCGAGGACGCAGTGATTGCCCGCTCTGGCCGCACGGCCTGGAGCCGAGAGCGAATGCGCCCGACCGGCTCTGGCGTCGTGTGACCGACACCCGGTTCCGGCCGAACTGTGACCCACCATACATATCGGGTCTGATGACCCAATGGCGAACTCCGCATTTGCTCGTCGTCACTCACTTCGTCGCTGCGATGCGAAAAGTTACGGCGGCAAACTCATGGGAGAGAAGTTACTGGAGTGACATAACGGAGCGATGACGAGCGTCTATCGGACCAGATCGGGGGACAATTCGTCACTGGGATCGGTCGTCGGCGTCCGCTTCGTCCGCGCTCTCCGCGTCGCGAGCGGCGAGCCTTTCGGTCAGCTCGTCGAGCAGGTCGTCGAGCTCCTTGCGCAGGTAGTCGCGCGTGACGGTGTCGCCGACGGCCAGGCGGACGGCGGCCAGCTCGCGGGCAAGGAACTCGGTGTCGGCCTTGGTCTGCGCCGACCGCATCCGGTCCTCCTCGAGCGCCACCCGGTCGCGGTTCTCCTGGCGGTTCTGCGCGAGCAGGATCAGAGGAGCGGCGTAGGCCGCCTGCGTGGAGAAGGCCAGATTAAGGAGGATGAACGGGTACGGGTCCCACCGGATCGTCACCGCGACCAGGTTCAGCGCGATCCACACGATCACGACCACGGTCTGGATGGCCAGGTACCGGCCGGTCCCGAGGAATCGCGCGACACGTTCGCTGTACATCCCGACCACGTCGGAGTCGAGATTGAACGAGATGGTACGCCGCGTGCTCGGGGTGTCGAGTTTGCGTCCGCCCTGTTCGCTCATCGGATCCTCACCTGCGCGCCGGCGCCGGACGGCCGGTCGATGTCCTCGGGTTCGGTCTCACGCCAGTCGCGCGGCAGGATCTCGTCGAGGAGGTCGTCGACGCTGACGGCGCCGAGTAGGTGGCCGGCCTCGTCGACCACCGGGCCGCAGACGAGGTTGTAGGTCGCGAAGTAGCGGGTCATCGTCTCCAGGGAGTCCTCGGGGTGCAGCTGGGCGAGGTCGGTGTCCAGGATGCCGCCGACGAGGTGGGCGGGCGGCTCCCGCAGCAGCGCCTGCAGATGGACGCAGCCGAGGTACTTGCCGGTCGGCGTCGACGTCGGAGGGCGCACGACGAAGACGATGCTCGCCGCGGCCGGGGTGAGGTCGGGGTTGCGGACGCGGGCGAGCGCCTCGGCGATCGTGGTCGACGGGCTGACGATGATCGGCTCGGAGGTCATCACACCACCGGCGGTGTCGGGGGAGTGCAACAGGAGTCGGCGGACCGGTTCGGATTCCTCCGGGTCCATCTCCTCGAGCAGGGCCTCGGCCTCGGTGTCGGGCAGCTCGCCGAGGAGGTCCGCGGCGTCGTCGGGGTCCATCTCCTCGAGGATCGTGACCGCCCGGTCACGGCCGAGCGCGGTCAGCATCGCCTTCTGGTCGTCGGGCGGCAACTCCTGGAGGACGTCGGCGAGCCGTTCGTCGTCGAGCGCGGCCGCGATCTCGCCGCGTCGCTTCGGCGGCAGCTCGCGCAGGGCGTTGGCCACGTCGGCCGGACGCATCCCCTCGAACTGCATCAGGGCCTGGGCGACGCCCTGTCCCGGCAGATCGAGGGAGGACTGCGTGATCCCCTGGACGCTGGACCATTCCACGACGTGGGTCTCGTGACGCCGACGCAGCCCACGACGGCCCGCACGAACGGCCACCCGCGACACGACCCAGTCCCGGGTACGGGTGCGCTCGATACCGAGATCGACCACGGTCACGTCGGCGTCGGCGAGTTCGGGCAGATCGGGATCGGTGACACGGACCCGCGTGTCGAGGATCTGACCGATCGCCAGGGCCTCGCCGGGACGCAGGTGCAGCTTCCGGAGGCTCACCGTTCCGGTGTTGAGGGTCACCGCCCGCGGCTCGATACCGGTCACGCGCAGCATCGGGACGAAAATCCTTCGGCGGGTGGTCAATTCGACGGCGAGGCCGAGCGCGCGCGGCTGCTGACCCGACAATCGGATCGAGATCACCACGTCACGGACCCGCCCGATGGATTCACCATCGGGACCAAGGACGGCCAACCCGACTAATCTGGCCACGAACACCTTGCTCACCGACGACATGGGAGTAAGGGTAGTGCCAACGGTTCGGCGAACGTCGTCGGCGAGTATGGATCAGCCGCGACGTCCGTCGATCCACTTCCACGAGGGAGGTCCCGAAAATGACGAACCCCATGCGCCCGAGCCGGGAGACACCGGGCCTGCCGACCCCGCCCAAGGGCTGGCCGATCGGCTCCTACAGCACCTACGCCGAGGCCCAGCGTGCGGTGGACTACCTGTCCGACGAGAACTTCACGGTTCAGGACGTCACGATCGTGGGCGTCGACCTCATGCAGGTCGAGCGTGTCATCGGGCGCCTGACGTGGGGCAAGGTGATCGGTGGCGGTCTGGTGTCCGGCGCCTGGCTCGGGTTCTTCTTCGGGTGTCTCGTCGCCCTCGTCTTCACCGGCTCGCCGCTCGGGCCGATCATCGCCGGCATCGTGGGCGGCATGGTCTTCGGTGTGATCTCGGCGACGATTCCGTACGCCGCCACCCGCGGACAGCGCGATTTCGCGTCGACGATGCAACTCGTCGCCGGACGCTACGACGTCCTCTGCGACCCGAAAAGCGCAGAGAAAGCGCGCGACATGCTCGCCCGCCTGACGATGTGAGACTCCTGTCCTAGAGGACACGGGGCGATCACGATCGACACGGGAGTGGCACGCCCATGCCGGATGTGTTGCATGTCACGAATCGCGACGTATAGCGTTGCACCTCGGACGCTCACGGCGGAGCACCTCGGGTGTTCGCCGCGTACGACATCGAGGAGGCTGCGTGCGGAGCAGGGTCAGCACTGATGATGGAACGGGCCGCACTGGCCGATCGGGGGGTTCCCGACGATCGGAGGGCGGCCCGCCCGGCTCTCGAACCACAAGTCGCGTAAGGCGAAAGGTCCTCGCGGCGGCAGTCGCCGCGGCCGCGGCGCTTCCCGTGTTGTCGGCGTGTGGCTCGGGATATGAAGCGGGCGTACTGAATTTCTATCCGCCGGCCGACGGTGCCGACACCTTCGCCGCGATCGGCGACAAGTGTTCGGCCGACTCCAACGGTGCCTACAAGGTCGTCACGACGCCGCTGCCCAAGGGCGCCGACGATCAGCGACTGCAGTTGGCCCGTCGCCTCGCGGGCAACGACTCCGGGCTCGACCTCATGGGCATGGACGTGGTGTGGACCGCGGAGTTCGCCGACGCCGGCTGGATGGTCCCGGTGCCGGACGCGATGGCCGCGGAGGTCTCCGCGCGCTCGCTCGGCGGCCCCCTCGACACCGCGGTGTGGAAGACGGATGAGGATGAGCGCGAACGCCTCTACGCGATCCCGTTCTCCACCAACACCCAGTTGCTCTGGTACCGCAAGGACGTCCTCGAGGACAAGGTCGACCGACGACGCCCCGCCTCGACGTGGGACGGGATGCTCGAGGACGCACTGGTCAGCGGCCGCAACGGCGGACCGACCTACATCATGGTGCAGGGCAGGCAATATGAGGGCCTGATGGTCTGGTTCAACTCGGTGCTCGTCAGCGCCGGCGGGCAGGTCGTCGACCCCGACAACCCCGACCAGGTCACCCTCAACGACACCCCGGAACATCGCGCCGCCACGGTCCGCGCACTCCGCACGCTCAAGGCGGTGGCCACCGCACCGGGCGCCGACCCGTCGCTGACCAATTCCGACGAGGGGGCGGCCCGACTCGGCATGGAGAGCGGCAAGGCCCTCTATGAGGTCAACTGGCCCTTCGTGTTCCCCGGCATGCGCGAGAACGCGGTCGCCGGCGCGGTTCCGTTCCTCGACCTGACGCAGTACGCGAACCTGTACGCCGACAGCGCGAATCCGCCGTCCGACCGGGATGTGATCCCGCTCAACCGCGAGATGCAGAAGGTCTTCGACTTCGCGCCGTACCCGGGCTTCGAGGGCTTGCCGACCAAGACGACCCTCGGCGGTATCAACATCGCCGTCGCGAGCACCTCCGAGCAGCAGGAACTGGCCTGGCAGGCCGCCGAGTGCATCACCAGCGAGGCCTCGCAGAAGAACTTCTCGCTCAACGCGGGCCCGCCTCCGGTGATCGAATCGATCTATGACGACGCCGATTTCCGCCTCGCCTACCCGATGGCCGAGGAGATCAAGCGCCAGCTCCAGCCCGAGCACGCCGCGGTGCGGCCGAAGTCGCCTGAGTACCAGGCGATCTCGACCCTGCTGCAGGCGAAGCTGAGTCCGGTGGGGGCGTGGGATCCGGAGACACTGGTGGACGAACTCGCCGAGGCCGTCCAGAAGGCAATCGACGGGGAAGGGTTGGTTCCGTGACCGACGACAACACACCCGGGCGCAGGCCGAACAAGGACGAGTCCACGTTCCGCGCCGGCCGTCACGCGCTGCCCGACGATGCACCGGCCCAGACCGGTCCGATCCCGATCGTGGGCGACAACCCGCCGGTCCACTCGGACGAACTGTGGAAGGCCCCTCCGGGAGGACGCCACGAGGCATCTTCCGGTTCGAACCCGTCGGCGTCGTCGGCGGTGAACCCGGTGGGATCGAGTCCAGGATCCGTCGGTGTCGCACCGTCATCGGGGGCTGCCACCGCCGTCGCCGAACGACCCCGCACCGAGTCCGCGACGAAACCCCGCAAGCGCAGTGAGGGCAAGACCGCCGAGCGGCGGCTCGCCTTCTGGCTCGTCGCGCCCGCTGCACTGATGATGCTGCTGGTGACCGGTTATCCGATCATCTACGCGGTCTGGCTCTCCCTGAACAAGATGAGCCTGTCGGCACCCGGCGAACGCGAGTTCGTCTGGTTCTCGAACTACGCGACGGTGCTGACCGACAACTACTGGTGGACGGCATTCGGTGTCACCGTGGGGATCACGGTCGTGTCGGTGCTCATCGAACTCGTCCTGGGCATGGCCATCGCACTGGTGATGCACCGCACCATCTTCGGACGCGGCACGATTCGCACGGTGGTCCTGATCCCCTACGGCATCGTGACCGTCGCGGCGGCGTTCTCCTGGTACTACGCGTGGACCCCGGGCACCGGCTACCTGGCGAACCTGCTGCCTGACGGCAGTGCGCCGCTCACCGAGCAGTGGCCGTCGCTGGCGATCATCATCCTCGCCGAGGTCTGGAAGACCACGCCGTTCATGGCGCTGCTGCTGCTGGCGGGTCTGGCACTGGTGCCCGACGACCTGCTGAAGGCCGCACAGGTCGACGGCGCGGGAGCGTGGACGCGTCTGTGGCGCATCATCCTTCCGCTGATGAAGCCCGCCATCCTCGTCGCGCTGCTGTTCCGTACGCTCGACGCGTTCCGCGTGTTCGACAACATCTACGTGCTCACCAGCGGGTCCAACAACACCTACTCGGTGTCGATGCTGGGCTACGACAACCTGTTCGGCGCATTCAATCTGGGAGTCGGATCGGCGATCTCGATCCTGATCTTCGTCTGCGTGGCGATCATCGCGTTCGTGTTCATCAAGGGGTTCGGCACCGCCGCACCGGGTTCCGACGACGAGGGGAGGTAATCCGGTGAATTCGAGCGGAAAATCCAAGGCGTGGTGGTCGATCGCCAACATCCTGGTGATCCTGTACGCACTCATCCCGCTGCTGTGGATCATCAGCCTGTCGTTCAAGCCGGCGTCGAGCGTGACCGACGGGAAGTTCATCCCGACCGAGTTCACTCTCGACAACTACAAGTCGATCTTCGAGACCAGTGCCTTCACCTCGGCGCTGATCAACTCGATCGGCGTCGGTCTGATCACGACCCTCATCGCGGTGCTCCTGGGCACCATGGCCGCCTACGCCGTTGCCCGACTGGAGTTCCCGGGCAAGAAGGTCCTCATCGGCGCGGCGCTGCTGATCGCGATGTTCCCGCAGATCTCGCTGGTGACACCGCTGTTCAACATCGAACGTCGGCTGGGTCTCTTCGACACCTGGCCGGGCCTGATCCTGCCGTACATCACCTTCGCGCTGCCGCTGGCGATCTACACGCTGTCGGCCTTCTTCCGGGAGATCCCCTGGGAGCTGGAGAAGGCGGCGAAGATGGACGGCGCCACCCCGTGGCAGGCGTTCCGCAAGGTGATCGCGCCGCTGGCCGCGCCGGGTGTGGTGACCGCCGCGATCCTGGTGTTCATCTTCGCCTGGAACGACCTGCTTCTCGCGCTGTCGCTGACCTCAACCGAACGAGCGATCACCGCGCCGGTGGCCATCGCCAACTTCACCGGCAGCTCGCAGTTCGAGGAACCGACCGGGTCGATCTCGGCCGCCGCGGTCGTCATCACCATCCCCATCATCATCTTCGTGCTGTTCTTCCAACGTCGAATCGTGGCCGGTCTGACTTCCGGCGCCGTGAAGGGATAACCCATGGCAGACATCGTTCTGGACAAGGTCACCAAGCAGTACCCGGACGGCTCCACCGCGGTCCACGGGGTCGACATCGAGATCGGCGACGGCGAGTTCGTGATCCTCGTCGGACCGTCGGGATGCGGAAAGTCGACGACGCTCAACATGATCGCGGGACTCGAGGACATCTCCTCGGGCGAGCTGCGGATCGGCGGGGAACGCGTCAACGAGCGTGCCCCCAAGGACCGCGACATCGCCATGGTGTTCCAGAGCTACGCGCTCTATCCGCACATGACGGTGCGTGACAACATCGCCTTCCCGCTGACGCTGCAGAAGCTGCCGAAGGATCAGATCGCCGCCAAGGTCGACGAGGCCGCGCGCATCCTCGATCTCGGGCAGTACCTGGACCGCAAGCCGGCCAACCTGTCCGGCGGTCAGCGTCAGCGTGTGGCGATGGGCCGCGCGATCGTGCGCTCGCCCAAGGCATTCCTCATGGACGAGCCGTTGTCGAACCTCGACGCCAAGCTGCGTGTGCAGATGCGCACCGAGATCGCCCAGCTGCAGCAGCGACTCGGGACCACCACCGTCTACGTGACACACGACCAGACCGAGGCGATGACCCTCGGCGACCGTGTCGTCGTGCTGCGTGGCGGACACGTCCAGCAGATCGGCTCGCCCCAGGAGCTATACAACAACCCGACCAATGTGTTCGTCGCCGGGTTCATCGGGTCGCCTGCGATGAACTTCCTGTCCGGTCGCCTGGGCACGGACGGCATCGAGACCGCGATCGGCACCATCGCCCTCGACGACCATCGCGCCGTGGTCTCACGCGCCGGTGACGTCGGCAGCAGCGGTGAGGTTCTCATCGGCATCCGCCCCGAGCACCTCGAGGACGCCTCCCTCGTCGACGACACCACTCGTCGCCAGGGTGCGACGTTCACCGCGAACATCGACGTCCTGGAGTCGATGGGCTCGGACATCTACGCCTACTTCGGTGTCGGCAACGGGTCGAACCGGGCGTCGAGCGATGCGCTCGCCGAACTGTCCGCCGACTCCGGCGCCGATCTCGGTGGCAATCAGCTCATCGCCCGCCTGTCGCCGGACTCGAAGGTCACCCGCGGTTCGACCGCCGAGCTGTTCTACGACGCCTCGAAGGTGGCGGTCTTCGACCAGAGCTCGGGAGAGTCGCTGCGCCGCCGCTGATCCGGGTCCGCGTCACGTCGCTGCGCGACCACTACCGCCGTTTACGGTCGGAGTGGTCGCGCAGTTCGTCGAAGACCTTCTCGTCCCACACGTGCCTGCGCACCAGGCGATAGCGTTCGCATGCCACCCACATGTAGAGCTCGGCGTCGCTGGTCAAGTCGTCGCGAATGCCCGCCCGGCGGGCCATGCGGACGACGGGCAGGAACTCTTCGCCGAACCAGCGTCGGGCGACCTCGGTACGGCTCAGGAACTCGCCGAGCTCCTGGGAGAGCCGAAAACCCCACGCCTCCACGTTCTCCGCGAGTTCGGCGTAGTCGAAGGCGTCGGTCAGTTTGATCGCCTCGGCCTGCGCTCCCTCGAGCGGGACCCGCGACAAGAACAGCCGCCGGTGGTCCTTGAGAATCAGATCCGACGGTGCGTTGATGCCCTCCGGTGAGATGCGCGTGTGGATCTCGGTCACGTAGGCGTCGATCGTGGTCAGATTGCGTGCGATGGCGATCGACACGCGGTGGTGGCCGTCGATGACGAAATGCATCGATCCGACCCGGTAGAGCTGCACCGGCGGCACCGACTCGCCCCGGCGCTGGGCGGCGGCGATACGCTGCCACCGTTCTCGCATGTGTGACGAGGTGGGGCGGAAGTACCGGTCGAAATCCTTGGTCCGGTCGACGCTTCCGACGATCGAGGACACCTCGACGACCTGGAGTCCGAGCACGGTCTTGCCCGTGGCGCCGAGTGCCGCGACGACCTCGTCGAAGGGCAGGACGGTGTTGACGTCCGCCGGCTGCCGCATGAACCACTGTGCGAGACGGGCACGTTCGGCCCGGCGTCGTAACCGGGCGAAGTCGTTTTCGGCGTCGGCCTCGGGGAATCCGGTGTCACGCGCCATGCCTGCGCCTCACGATCTCCACCTTCCGCGTCGCGGGATCGATGTCGAACTGGCAGAAGCCCACGACGTTCATCGACGTCGTCGTCTCGCCGATCGGTAGGTCGCGTGGGCGACTGCCGTAGGGATGAACGTGCCCGTGGACGAGCAGTGTCGGGCGCAGTGCGCGCACGAGGGGGTGATAGCAGTCGAAACCCTGATGTGGGGTGTCGTCGCCGTCGCCGACGCCGCGCGCGGGACTGTGGGTGAGGAGGATGTCGGTGCCGCCCGAGTTCGCCTGCGTGGGTTTCGACAGGACGTTCCCGCAGCGCAGCCGCATCGCCCGCAGACGTTGCTGGATGTCGGTGTACTGGTTGGTCCCGCCGTTGTAGCAGCGGCTTCCGCCGAGTCCGCTGATGCGCAGTCCGGCGACCGTCACGGTGCGGCCGTCGGCGTTGATGCCGCCGCACGGACCCGGGTCCTCGGCGGGGATGCCCGCGCGGGTCCAACCGGTACGCCCGCGCCGGTAACCCCGGAGTTCCCGGTCGTGGTTGCCGGGGACGTAGACGCACGGGGCATCGCACAGCGTCGACAGGATCTCGAGATAGTCGAACGGGAGGTCGCCGGCGCCGAGGATGAGGTCGGGACGCCCCTCGATACCGACGCCGTAGGTGAGAGAGTCCACCACCTCGTCGGCGACCGCCAGAACCCGGACCATTGTTCCAGGCTAGACGAGGGCTCAAATCGGTCGCAGACTTCTCGGTAGCCTGTCGGACGTGACTGAATCGGTGACCGACCTCGTCGGGAAACATCTCCGGGATCGGCTGGGCGCCGAACCACAGCGGGCGTCGGTGACGTTCCTCGGCGTCGAACCGATCGACGTTCTGCGATTCGTGCTCGACGACGCCGCTCCCGGTGAACTGGTCTACGTGACGTCGGGATGCGCACGCCACCCGATGTCGGATCCGACCGATCTCCACGCCGACCCGGTGAAGGGGCCACGCGCCGAACTCGTCGTACGAATGCGCGCGGGTTCCCCGCTCCCGGGGCTGCACAAGCGCATGGCGACGCTGGCGGCCGCGCCGGCGGTCGAGGGATTGATCCTCGACGCCGATGCGCTCGTCGATCTGGGCGAACCGCTGTGGGACGGCGCCACCTGCACGGCGGTGCTGCTGTCCGCCGACGAACTCGGCGAGGTCGAGCTGTCCGATCCGATGGACCCCGTCCGTCTGCTCCGGGCGGTGCCGATCACCGCCAACGAGGCGGCCTGGGTGCGGCTCAAGGGCGCAGACGCTCTCCGGGACGCGTGGCGGGAGGCCGGTATCGACGTCACGGAGCCGAATCGCGCGTCGGCCACGCCCGGCTGAGGTTTCACCACAGTGAGAAACGGGAACGATGCACTGGTGACGCTGACATCCGCATCGCCCGCAACGCCGCGGGCCACCACCGCCGCCTCCGGGATCGCCACGGTCGGCGAGGTCTATCTGCCCCAGCAGGACACCGAACTGCTCATCGACATGGTGCGTTCCCTGGGCGTGGACGGCAAGAACGTCCTCGATCTGTGTACAGGTAGCGGTGCGATCGCGATCGCCGCCGCGCGCCGGGGCGCAGCCGAGGTCACCGCCGTCGACGCATCCGCCGACGCAGTGGCCTACGCGCGCTGGGCCTCGCTGACTGCCGGGGTGTCCGTCACCGTCCAGCACGGCGACCTGACCCGCCACGTAGGGCAGTACGACGTCGTGACCTGCAACCCGCCCTACGTGCCGACGCCCCCGGTCGACGATCCCCGGTACCACCCGGCGGGACCGTCGCACGCCTGGGATGCCGGCCTCGACGGTCGGGCGGTGTTGGACCTTCTGTGCGAGCACGTCCCGACGCTGCTGCGGCCCGGCGGAGCGTTCCTGCTGGTGCATTCCGAGTTCGCCGACGAGGAGGCGTCGCTGCGTGCTCTCCGTGCCGGCGGTCTGCACGCCGAGGTCGTCTCGGAGCGGTTCATCCCGTTCGGCCCTGTCATGACCGCGCGGGCCGAGTGGCTCGAGGAACGCGGGCTGCTCGAACGCGGATGCCGCGTCGAACGACTGGTCGGCATCGCGGCCGTCGCACCGGGCGGCGAGAAGGTCGACGGGAAGCCGGCACCGGGCCACACTGCTGACACGGAACAGTCATGACCTTGGAGGACGTCACCGTGGCGCGAACCGAGAACGGCGCGGGCGCCGAGCGCACCGCGGTGCGGGTGGTACGTGGGGGACCGGTGCTCGTCGAGGGCCCGGTCGACATCGAACTACCGGATGGCTGCCGTGTGCAGTCCGACCGGTTCATGGTGGCCATCTGTGCGTGCGGGCGCAGCAAGAACTACCCGCTGTGCGACACAAGTCACCGCAAGCGCCGTCGGCGCTCGGCCGACTAGTCCGTTCTTCTGGATTCCGTTCTTCTAGATTCCGGGGAAGGCGCTCTCGCCGCGTTCCCAGGCACCCATCACGTGTGCCTCGAGTGCGTCCTCGACGAACAAGAAGGCACGGATTCCGAAGATGACATCGGCCTCGGCACTCGGGTCCTGCCGGACGAGGTCGCCGACCACGTCTGTGCGCAGGATCTGCTCGTGGACCGCGTCGGCTTCGACGTGCTCACGGTAGAAGTGCCGGCATGCCTCGGGTGCGTCGAGCCGTTCGAGTCCGGCGAGCAGCCGCTGGGAACCGGGCGACGAGGTGATCTCGGTCGCCGCGAGGTGCCCGACGGCTGCACCGCGGTAGCGGCGGTGCAGGCCGAAGAGCGACATCAGGTTCACCGGGGTCAGGGCTGCGGCGGGAACGGTGTCGAGGTAGCCGAGATAGTCGGCGGACAGGTCCGCCGAACGGAGCAGGTCGGCGAAGAGCTCCTGGTGCACGGCCCGTCCGCGACCGCCGCCGAACTCGTCGAATTCGACTGCGACGAAAGAGGCCTTGGCCTGCCCGCGGAGTCGCGGGATCGCCCAGGCGTGTGGATCTGCCTCCTTGAGGTGATACAGCGACCGGAGTGCGAACATCTGGCGGTACTGCTCCCAGGTCCCGTTGTCGCGGAGGAAGTAGGACGCGCCGTCGCCGTCGAGATTCTCGATGCAGAGTTCGTCCATCTCGGCCTGCACCGACTCGTCCTCGACAGCGGTGGGTACGTCGCGGTGGAGGGCCTCCAGGAAGCGCCGCTCGAGACCGGCGCGCAGTGACAGGAGCGCCGGCGACCACTCCCAGGTGCCGTCGGCGTCGGCGAACCCCACATAGTGCATCTCGTAGCAGAGGTACAGCGCCAGCTGTAGGTCGTCGCCGTACGGGTCGGCGTCATGTAGGGCAACCGGCACCTCGACGGTCGTCGTGACGTCGGGATCGCTGCGCAGGAGGTCGATCACCGCTCGGGACAGCGGACCGCGGGCGCGGGGAAGTGTCGGGACACGAAAGACCCCATCCGTCGTCGGATCGGTTGCAATCGCCTCAGCTGACACCAGCACTCCTCACGTTCGTTGTCCACAGTGGGCGCGAATCGGTCCTCGATTGCCCGCGGAGCGCAGGACTCAAACCTGGACGTCCATCGCCGCACTCCCAGGATAGGCCCGCCCTCAACCGGCCTTGAGCTCGTCGAGCAGGTCTTTGTCCAGCGATGCCCGCACCAGGGCGGCGGCGAGCACCTCGGGCCTGCCGTCGGCGAGATCTGCGAGACGGCCGGGGTCGTCGGGCAGCCCGAGGTCCTTCGCGGCGGCGAGAGCCCGTTTGTCGAAATGCGGTGCGACCCAGTCCCACACCGACTGCACCTCGCGCAGGAAGATGTCGGCGCCCACCGGGCCGATGCCGGTGAACTCCTGCAAGAGCTCGGCGGTCGCATCCGGGTCGGAGTCGGCCTTCGCAGCGAGTTCACGGAGATCCCCGTGGTAGTCGTCGACGACCTTCCGGCCCGCCTCCTTGAGTCGGGTGGCAGTGCTCTCGTCGTAGCGCTTGTAGTGCCCGCGTCCCAGTGCGTCGACGAGGTTCTGCCACGACGCCTGCGCCATCTTCTCGGGCGTGCGATGCCCGGCGGCGAACAGCTCGCGAGCTGCGGCGACCGCGATGTCGGCGGAGATCCGCGTGCTCAGCAGGAGCGACAGGACCAGGAGTTCGAAGAGCGGCGACGGGGTGTTCTTCAGGGTGATCCCGGCGTCGTCGGCGTAGGTCCGTCCGGCACGCTCCATCAGGGCCTCGACGGTGGCATCGGTGTCGGTGGTGCTCATGCCAGGTCGACTACCCGGTGCGGTCACCGGACAATCGCGCTCCCGGCGGGTCCGTTCGCGTCCGGTCGCCGACAGTTGCGCACCGTCGTCACTCGAAGGGGTTGAGTGTGCGACCCAGGACGGGCTTTCCCGCGGTGGTGCGTCGACGATCGTTCGTGGTCATCGCCGGTCTTGCACGTGGCGGTCGAGGAAGTCGATCTGATGCTCGATGATGGTGTCGAAGTACGGATCGAGATACGGCTCGAAGTGGGCGCAGTCGTAGGTGTGGACTTCACCCTTCGGTATGCGACGCGCGATGGCCTGGGCCTTGTCGATGGGTGTGACGTCGTCCTTTGTGGCGAGCTGTACGAGCACCGGGACATCGATGTCGGCTGCGTGGCGTCCGGGGGAGTAGAAGGGCACCCGCAACGCGATTCGGGCGGCCACGTCGTTCTCGGCGAGGAGTTCCTCGCGCATGTCTCCCATGCGTTCGACCTGCTCGTAGGCGCCGGGCGAGGTCATCATGGCGATCTCGCCGGGTCGCGCGACGGCGGCCATGCGGTAGGGCGGCCGCCCCGTGCATGCCCGCAACTGGTCACGTACTCCGGCGAGGATCAAGCGGCTCACCAGTGCCGGGGACTGGGAGAACGCCGACGCGGGCCCGCTCACGTGCGGCACCTGGACGATCGCGGCGGCCAGGTCGCGGTCGTGGGCGGCAAGTCTCAGGACGTGGCCGCCGGCGAAGGACGTCCCCCACGCCACCACTCGACGCGTGTCGACGCCGTCGAGACCCCGGACGTAGGCGATCGCGGCATCCCAGTCGGCGTGCTGCTTGGCGATGTCGAGGACACGACGCGGTGAGCCCTCACTGGCACCCCAGTGGCGGTAGTCGAAGACGAGTGCGGCATAGCCGGCCTGGGCGAACCGTGCCGCATAGGCGTCGAGCCGTAGTTCCCGGAATGCCGCGAAGCCGTGGGCGAGGACGACGATCGGAGGGTTCTCGGCGCCCTCCGGACGGTAGAGCCAGGCGGCGCACCGGGCGTCGCCCGACCGGAACGTGACATCGGACCGGACGTAACTGAACTGACGTGACATGGGTAGAACCTTCGCCGGGGTATCTTGAACGGTGTTCAACACGGTAACAGTGTCTTGAACGGCATTCAAGAGAATCTGTGGAGGTGACTTCTTCAGTGGCGCGGAACAAGCGGCCGCAAGCCGCCGACGAGAAGCGTGAGGAGATCGTCGCCGCCGCGCGGAGGCTGTTCATCGAGGGCGGGTACGAGGCGACGTCGATGAACCGGTTGGCCAAGGAAGCCGGTGTCGCGGCCAACACCATCTACTGGTACTTCGACGACAAGGACGAAGTGCTCGTCGCGGTTCTGTCGGCCGTGATGGCCGATGTGTGGCCCATGTATCAGGCGGTGTCGGGTGAGCCGATCGCCGCTCGGGTGCTGTGGATCGTGCAGCGGTTGACGGAGATGCGCGGTCTGGTGACGACGGTGCATGCCCGCGTGCCGCACTCACCGGCGGTGGCGGAATGGCACAACAACTTCCACCTGCTCACCGGCAGTCTGTTCCGTGCCGAACTGGAGACGGCGGGAGTCCCGCCGGAGACCGTCGACGCCGAGGTGATGATCGCGGTGTTCACCGTCGAGGGATTGCTGATGCACGCGCGGGACGAGAGCGAGCAACGTTCGGTGTGCGAGACGCTGGCCTCTCGATGGCCGACGACCACCGGTTAGGTAACGGCACTCACCGGCCGCCCCCGGGTACCCGGGGGCGCTCGTCGTCAGAGCCAGTGGCTGCGGCGGAATACCACGAACAGGGCGACGCAGGTCGCGACCAGCACACCGAGAACGAGGGGATAGCCCCACGGTTGGTGCAGTTCGGGCATGTGGTCGAAGTTCATCCCGTAGATCCCGGCGACCATCGTCGGCACCGCGGCGATCGCGACCCACGCCGAGATCTTGCGCATGTCGGTGGTCTGCTGGATGCCGACCTTCGCGGCGCCGGCCTGCAGCATCGAGTTCAGCAGCTCGTCGTACTCCAGGACCCGTTCGATGACGGTCGTGAGGTGATCGGCGACGTCGCGCAGGTGTCGTCGGACCTCTTTGGGCACCAACGGGTTACCGCTCGCGGTGAGGGTCTGGAGCGGCGTCGAGAGCGGGGTGACCGCGCGCCGGAGTTCGAGCACCTCGCGTCGCAGCAGATAAACCGGGTCGATGTCGAGCCAGCGGTTCTGCCGGCTGAACACCGACTCCTCGATGGCGGCGACGTCGACGTCCATACGGTCGGTCACCGCGAGATAGCTGTCGACGACCTTGTCGGCCACGGCGTGCAGGACGGCAGTCGGGCCGAGGGCGAGTCGTTCGGGACGGCTCTCGAGATTCCGTCGCATGCCCGACAATTCGGTGTGTTCACCGTGACGCACCGTGATCACGAAGTCGGGTCCGGCGAACACCATGATCTCGCCGGTCTCCACCACCTCGCTGGCCATCGCCATCGACTCGTGTTCGACGTACTGCACGGTTCTCAGCACGAGGAACTGCGTGTCGTCGTACACCTCGAGCTTCGGCCGCTGGTGTGCGTGCACGGCATCCTCGACGACGAGTTCGTGAAGGCCGAACGTCGTGCCCACATCGGTCATCTGGGAATCGTCGGGGGAGTGCAGGCCGACCCAGACGAAACCCTCGCCGGATTCGCGGACCTGAGCCAGCGCGTCGCGGTAGGAGATGTCACCCGGCTGACGGTGGCCGTTGATGTAGACCGCGCAGTCGACGACGGCGCGCGATACCCGCGCCGGCTTCTCGGAGGCGGGCGCCGGGTGGTGTTCTCCGCGCGGCGGGAGGCCGCGCGGACCGGAACGGGGGATCGTCGCCACGCCTGCCGATGGTACCCGCGGGGCCCGGGCACGCCTCCCCAGTAAGATTCGGCCGTGCCTTTCGACGTCACCGTGTACACGACCACGTTGATCACGCTGATCGTCATCATGGACCCGCCCGGACAGATTCCGTTGTTCCTCAGCCTCGTCGGCCAGCGGTCGCCCGAGTACCGGCGGCGCGCGGCGTGGCAGGCGCCCCTGGTGAGCCTCCTGGTGATCAGCGTCTTCGCGATCGGCGGCAAGGCGATCCTGAACTATCTGCACATCGGCATCCCCGCACTCCAGGGTGCGGGTGGACTGCTGTTGTTGCTGGTGGCGCTCCAGCTGCTCACCGGGCTGGGCAACGCAGGCAACCCGAAGGCGTCCGACGACGTCAACGTCGCGCTCGTGCCCCTCGGCACCCCGCTCCTCGCCGGGCCGGGCGCCATCGCCGCGGTCATCGTGCAGGTCAGCAGCGTCGACGGTCAGACCGCCGGCTACCTGGCCATCGCGGCCGCGATCATCAGCGTGCACATCGTGGTGATGCTGGTGCTCCGGTACTCGACGGTCCTGATCCGCGTACTCGGCGTCGGCGGCATCACCCTGCTGGCCAAGATCGCCGGTCTGCTGCTCGCCGCGATCGCCGTCCAGCTCATCGCGAGCTCGATCATGGGCTTCATCGCCGAGGGTGTCTGAAGCCGGTGGGGCAGAACAGATGGCGGCGCATAACAGATACGGTGACAACGTGCGTAAACGTCTCGCCCGCAAGCATCTCGTGGTGGTCACCGGGCTGATCGCAGCCCTGGCCGTCGTCCTCGCCGGTTGCGGGGACGAAGCCGGCTCGCCGCCGCGGGGCATCGTGATCGGCTCGTCGGAAGAGCCCGCCATGCGGGTGATGGCCGAGGTGTACGCGGGCGCCCTGCGGAACGCGGGTTCGGTCGTGTCCGCCGATCAGCTACGCGGAGACGACGCGGAGCTCCTCGACGAGATGGACCGCGCCGACCTCGACCTCTTCCCCGCCTTCACCGGGGACCTCCTGACGATGCTCGCCCCGTCGTCGACCGCCGTCGGTGCCGAGGACGTCTACGTCGAGCTGAACCGTTCGCTGCCGCAGGGAGTCTCGGTGGGCGACGAGACACCGGTGTCCGGCGCACCTCAGATCTTCGTGTCGACGACTCTCGCCGGCAGCGTCGGCGCGAGCGGACTCGACGACTGCGCACTCCTCCCGCCGGGACTGCCGGTGGTCGCCACCTCCGACCCCGACCCGGCGACGCTCGATGCGTTCGCCTCGGCGGGTTGCCGTCTGGGGCCGGTGCAGACGGTCGGAGCCACCGACGAGGTGCTCCGGCGTGCATCGGAGGGCGACGCGGTCGGCCTCCTCACCCCGCTCGACATCGCGGGAGAGGACGCCGAGAGCGCGTCGTCGGACGTTCAGGCCCTACGCGGTTCGGCCGGTGGCGGCGACACCGCCGACAACCCGCCAGCCGACGAGCCGAGCGCCGAGGCCGGACCGGTCGACCAGTCCGGGCCGCGCGCCGAGGTGCTCGTGCCCGTCTTCCGGTCCGCCGCACTCAACCGTGATCAGGTCAAGACCATGAACAAGGTCGCCGGCGAGATCACCACCGCCGACCTCGCCACGATGGCGGGCGAGGTCGAGACGGGCAGCGATCCGCGGGAGGTCGCGCTCGAGTGGCTGGCCGAGCACGGCCTGTAGTCGTCACTGGGCCTTCGACAGCGCCCAGCTGGTGGCCTTCGCCGAGACCCACTGGTACTTCGACGCGACGATGCGCACCGCGATGTCGAGGATCTTGGCGTCGGCGCCGACGAGGATGCGCGCCTTGTCCTTCCGCACGCCCGCGATGATGACGTCGGCGGCGTCCTCGGACGACATCCGTGCGAGGTAACGGTCGAAGAAGGCGGCGGTGGCCTTCTGATCGTGGTCTCCGGAGACGGTGGCGTTGCGGGCGATCGCGGTCTTGATACCACCCGGGTGCACGCAGGAGACCTTCACCGGGTGCTTGGCGATGATCATCTCCTGACGCAATGCCTCGGTGAAACCGCGGACGGCGAACTTCGCCGAGTTGTACGCGGCCTGACCGGGTTCGGCGAGAAGACCGAACAGCGACGACGTGTTGACGACGTGGCCGTCGCCGGAGGCGATCAGGTGCGGCAGGAACGCCTTGGTGCCGTTGACGACTCCCCAGTAGTCGACGTCCATGACGCGCTCGATGTCCTTGAACTCGGTGCGTTCGACCTCACCGTGATGCGCGATGCCCGCGTTGTTGAAGACCACGTTGACGACGCCGAAGTGGTCCTTGACGGTGTCGGCGTAGGTCAGCACCGCCTCGCGCTCGGCGACGTTGAGAAGTTGCGAATGCACCTCTGCGCCGGCCGCTTTCACGAGACGCTCGGTCTCCGCCAGTCCGTCGGGTGTGACGTCGGAGATGGCGAGGCGGGCGCCCTGGGCGGCGAGTTTGACGGCGATGTCGCGGCCCATGCCCGAACCGGCACCGGTGATCACCACGACCTTGTCGCGAAAGTCCTTCATGAGTTGTCTCTCCTCGAGATGGTGTCGAAATCTGTTGGCGTCGAACGCTCAGGCGTTCACGGCCGCCGGCTGATCCGACGTCGACTCGTCGCCCCGGTCCGGGGCGGGGGTCAGCGGACGACGCGCACCGCGGGTGACATCGTATGCGGCGATGTCGAAGCGGCGGGTGGTGTTGCGGAAGGCGAAGGTGAATCCCGGCCACAGCGTGGTGATGTTGCCGTTGGCGTCCTTGTACCAGGATGCGCAGCCGCCGTTGACCCACACGCTGTTGCGCAGCTTGTGCTGGATGCCCGCGTTGTACTCCTGCTGGGCCGACAGTCGCACCTCGGTCCGGGTGATCCCCTGTGCCCGAACGGTTTTCAGGTAGTCCACGAGGTAGTTGAGCTGCGACTCGATCATGTACACCATCGAGGTGTGGCCGAGGCCGGTCGACGGTCCGACCATCAGCATCATGTTCGGGAAGCCGTGGACGAACGAGCCCTTGTAGCCCTGCATGCCGATCTCGGACCAGACGTCGGCGAGGCTGCGCTGGTCCTTTCCCACGATCTTCTCGAACACGGGGGAGTCGGTGACGTGGAAGCCGGTGGCGACGACGATGACGTCGACCTCGCGCGTCGTGCCGTCCTTGGCGACGACACCGTTCGCGGTGATGCGGTCGATTCCGTCGGTGACGAGGTCGACGTTGGGGCGGGCGAGGGCGGGGTACCAGTCGTTGGAGCGCAGGATGCGCTTGCAGCCGACCTGGAAGGTCGGGGTGGCCTTGCGGCGGAGCTCGGCATCACGACCGATGCCGCGCAGGATGTTCGCCCGGCACAGCAGTTCGACGGGCTTGAGTGCGGTCGGCGAGTAGGTCAAGCCGAAGGCGACGACCTCGTTGGCGGCGTAGATCCCGCCGCGGACGGCCGACTGGTAACCCGGGACGTTCTTGTAGGCCCAGTGCTCGAGCTTGGTGTAGGCGCGCTCGGTGCGGGGGACGATCCACGGTGCCGTGCGCTGGTAGACGTCGAGGCGCGAGGTCACCTTGGCGAGCTCCGGGACCAACTGGATGGCCGACGCGCCGGTACCGATGACCGCGACACGCTGTCCGGTGAAGTCGTGGTCGTTGTCCCAGCGGGCCGAGTGGACGATCTTGCCCTCAAAGGACTCGATGCCGTCGATGTCGGGGAGGTTCGGCTCGCAGAGCGGCCCGACACCGCCGATCATCACGCGGGCGCGGACCTGCTCGGTCTTGCCGTCGCGTGCGGTGTCGATGATCCAGCGACCCTCGTCCTCGTTCCACGCGGCGTTGGTCACCTCGGTGTTGAAGCGTGACCGGGCGGCGATGTCGTGGCGGGCCGCGACATCGTTGATGTACGCGTGGATCTCCGGTTGGTGCGAGTACGACCGCGACCACGTCGGGTTTTTCGCGAACGAGTAGGAGTACAGCTGCGACGGCACGTCACAGGCGGCGCCGGGGTAGGTGTTGTCGCGCCAGGTCCCGCCGAAGTCGCTACCGCGATCGAGCAGGACGAAGTCGTCGAATCCGTGTTGCCTCATCCGGATGGCGGCACCCAGCCCCGAGAAGCCGGCCCCGATGATGGCGATCTCTACATCGTTCGTTGTCATGGTGCCACCATAGGGGTGATACTGAACACGTGTCAATAGTTATTGAACAAGGCTCAATAGGAGTAGTCTGGCCGGGTGACCAGTAGAGGAACGGCTGCCGCGCAGGTGATCGAGGACAAGCGAACCGCATCCAAGCGCACCCGGATGAGTCCGGAGGCGCGTCGTGACCAGCTCTTGGAGTTCGGTCTGGAGATGGTGCGGGACCGTCCCCTGGAGGAGATCACCATCGACGCCATCGCCGACGCGGCCGGGGTGTCCCGGGCGCTGCTGTTCCACTATTTCGCCTCCAAGCAGGACTATCACGTCGCAATCGCGCAGGCACAGGCCGATCGGATGCTCGCGTGCACCGAGCCCGACGAGTCCCTGGGTGACCCGATCGCCATCCTGACCGCCTCGATGGCGGCGTTCGTCGACTTCGTCAGCGAGAACCGCTCCGCCTACACCGCGCTCATCCGCGGGGCGTCGAGCTCGGACCCCGCGATGCGCGACGTCTTCGACCGCACCCGCGAGGTGATGGTCGGCCGCGTGCTCGATCACGCGCCGGGCTTCGGGGTGGAGGTGAGCCCGACGGTGGTGATGAGCGTGCACGGGTGGATCGCCTTCGTCGAGGAGACGACGATCCGCTGGCTCACCTCACCGACGGTCACCCGTGAGGAGCTCCTCGGGCTGATCACCGCCGCCCTTCCGGCGCTGGCGGCCGCGGCCGCCCAGGCCACCTCGTAGCTGTTCTCAGACTGCCGGGCCACCAGCCGGGTTGACGTCTGCCGTCGTCGGTCGATCGCGGCGTCCACGCAGCAGGAAGCCGAGTCCGATCATGCCGGCCCCGAGAACGAAGTGCAGCCAGTTGTCGGCGGTGTTCACCGGCACGAAATTGGCGCCGCTGTCGTGATCGATGACCAGGCCGTAGATCCAGAGCACCAGGTAGACGGCCCCGCCGACGACCAGGTAGAGGAACGCGGTGGATGCGGCGCGCGACAGGAGGATGCCGGCCACGCCGAACAGCAGGTGGACGATGTTGTGCAGGATCGAGACCTGGAAGATGCCGAGCAAGGCGGCTTCCGAGTGATGACCCGCGAACGTCAGCGTGTCGTAGTCGGTGGTGATGCCGGGGATGAAACCGAGTACTCCGACCAGCAGGAAGACTGCGCCCACGACCAGCGCCGCGGTTCGAATGGGTGAACGGGTGGCACGGACATTCGTGGATGACATGAGATCGACCTCCGAGGATGTCTACGGTTGTCGCGGCATGGGCTCGACCACGGCGTGACTTCGGTGAAGGAATAACCAGGATGTGACCGGTGAAACCTGGGTGCGCGCGTCTGAGTCGCGGGTGAGATCCTCGTACGCGGGGAGAACGACGGGGGATCGGCATCGACCACGGTCGATCAACATGAGGTTGGACTGATGGCGCTCTTGTCACGCCCAGAGACGAATGACGGCCGGTACGGACGACTCGCCACCGACGACGCGCCGTTTTGGTTCGCCACACCGGCACTCGGCTGGTCGGTGGTGCTGCAGCTGGTCTGGGTCTTCGACGAGGAGGTCTCCCTCGAGGCGATGACCTCCATGAACGCCGCGCTCGCTCGAGGACGCATGCACCGGATGCTGGTGCCGTCCACCGTGTACGGCTCGCGTCCGAGCTGGGTCCCGGCACCCGACGCCCCGGGCCTGGCCGTCGACTCCCTTCCCGTTCCCGATGCCGGCGTCGACGCCTGGGCGACCGCCGAGATGTCGACGGTCCCGCTCGACGCCGAGGGCGGTCGGTGCTGGCGTCTGCGCTGCGCACCCACCGAATCCGGCGGCACCGTGCTGTCCCTGAGTGCCCTGCACGTGGTCACCGACGGACGGGGCATGGTCGCTGCGGCCGCCGAGGCGGCACGCGAGTCGGGCGTTCCTGTCGCCGTCGCGGCTGACCGTACCCCCTCGTCGGCCTCCTCGGAATCCTCTGTCCCGCTTCGTAGGCGGCGTCTCGCCGACGCGGCCGACGCCGTCGCGCAGGCCGGTGCCGTCGTCGCGGGGATCGTGCGGGCCGTGGCCGAGCGCCGCAAGGCCTCGGGCCTGGAACCGGATCCGCGACCGGAACGCCCCCCGCTCGCCGAGCGATTCCCGGCGGCCAAGTTCACCTGGGCGACTGCGTCGATCCCCGCGGGCGACTGGGACCGCGTCGCAACCGAGCACGGCGGAACCCCGAACACCCTCTTCATCGCGGTGGTGAGCGGGCTCCTCCGGTCGAGCGGACGATCCCCGCTGGGCACGCCGATCAAAGTCGGCGTCCCGGTGGATCGTCGTGCGGGAGAGGAGGACAACCGGACCAACGCGATCGCGGGGGTCTCGGTGTACCTCACCGACGAGCCGGTGCCGGGCGGAGATCTCACCGGGGTCCGGGCCGCGTGCAAGGCCGCCTTTGTACGGCTGTCCGAAGGGCGTCGCGCACCCCACATCCATCTACGCCCGCTCGCCTGGTTCCTGCCGCCGTCGGTGCTGATCAAACTCGTGGGCGGTGGCGCGGGCAAGGGCATGCCCGACGCCGTGATCTCCAACATCGGTGAGGTGACCCCGGAGGCCACTGTGGTCGGCGGCCGGACCGCGCGCCGGATGGTGCTGCGCGGCACGACCCAGGGCGTCGATCCCGCGGCCGGTCACCGGTTCGGCGACGGCGTGCAGTCCTGGCTCGTCCGAACCCCGCAACAGGTGTCGTTCACCGTCCTCGGACTCGACGACGAGGCCTTCGGCTCCGACGCCGTCCTCCGGGACCTGCTCACCCGTGAACTCACGGAATGGGAGCTGCCGCACGACATCTGGTGATTCCCGGACAGCAGGAGGCCCCTGCCGGATGATTCCGGCAGGGGCCTCCTGTGGTGTCGAACGGGTCGGCGTGGGCTACTCGCCGAACGCCTCGTCGAGGATCTCCTGCTGCTCGACCGCGTGCACCTTGCTCGAACCCGAGGACGGGGCCGACATCGGGCGACGCGAGACGCGACGCAGGCCACCGAGGACATCGGGCAACACCTCGGGCAGCCACAGGCCGAGGAACGGCCACGGGCCCTGGTTGGCCGGCTCCTCCTGGACCCAGCGGAACTCGCTGGCGTTGCCGTACTGCTCCAGCGTGTTGCGTAGGCGGCGGTGCGGCACCGGGTAGAGCTGCTCGATGCGGACGATCGCGATGTCGTCGCGATCCTCCTTGTCACGACGGGCCGCGAGCTCGTAGTAGAGCTTGCCGCTCACCAGCAGGACGCGCTTGACCTTGCTGCGGTCGGCGTCGCCCTTGGCGAACTTCGGATCGTCGATGACCGAGCGGAACTTGTCGTCGGTGAAGTCCGACAGCGGGCTGACGGCGGCCTTGTTGCGCAGCATCGACTTCGGGGTGAAGACGATGAGCGGACGGCTGATGCCGTCGAGCACGTGACGACGCAGCAGGTGGAAGTAGCTCGCCGGGGTCGACGGCAGTGCCACCGTCATCGAACCCTCGGCACACAGCTGCAGGAAACGCTCGATGCGGCCCGAGGTGTGGTCGGGACCCTGGCCCTCGTGTCCGTGCGGCAGCAGCAGGACGACGTCGGAGAGCTGGCCCCACTTGGCCTCACCGGACGAGATGAACTCGTCGATGATCGACTGTGCGCCGTTGACGAAGTCGCCGAACTGCGCCTCCCACAGGACGAGTGCGTCCGGATTGCCCACGGAGTAGCCGTATTCGAAGCCGACGACGGCGAACTCGGAGAGCGGCGAGTCGTAGACCATGAAGCGGCCGCCGTTGTCCTCGGCGTCGGCGGGCAACAGGTGGTTCAGCGGGGTGTACTCCGAACCGTTCTCCCGGTCGATGAGCACCGAGTGACGCTGGGTGAAGGTGCCGCGGCGCGAGTCCTGACCGGACAGGCGGACGGTGCGTCCTTCCATGACCAGCGAACCGAACGCGAGGAGCTCGGCGAAGGCCCAATCGATGCCGCCGTTGCGGGCGGCCTCGGCGCGACGCTCGAGAACCGGCCTCACGCGCGCATGCGGGTTGAAGCCTTCCGGGACGTTGACGAAGGCGTCACCGATGGTCTGCAGGACTTCCTTGTCGACCGCGGTCACCAGCTTGGTCGGCAGGGTCTGGTCGGACTCCACCGACGGCGACGGCTCGGCGTGGTACTTCTCGAGTTCCTTGACCTCGTTGAAGACCCGTTCGAGCTGTCCCTGGTAGTCACGCAGGGCGTCCTCGGCCTCCTTGGTCGAGATGTCACCACGACCGATCAGGGCCTCGGTGTAGCTCTTGCGGACGCCGCGCTTGGTGTCGATGACCTCGTACATCGCCGGCTGCGTCATCGAGGGGTCGTCACCCTCGTTGTGGCCGCGGCGGCGGAAGCAGACGAGGTCGATGACGACGTCCTTGTGGTACGTCTGGCGGTAGTCGACGGCGAGCTTCGCAACCCACACGCAGGCCTCGGGATCGTCGCTGTTCACGTGGAAGATCGGCGCGCCGATCATCTTCGCGACGTCGGTGCAGTACTCGGTGGAACGCGAGTGCTCCGGGGCGGTGGTGAAGCCGACCTGGTTGTTCACCACGATGTGCACGGTGCCGCCGGTGCGGTAGCCGGGCAGCATGGCCATGTTGAGCGTCTCGGCGACCACACCCTGACCGGCGAATGCGGCGTCGCCGTGCAGCATGAGCGGCAGGATCGGGAAGCTCTCGTCGTCGGCGTCGGCGATGAGATCCTGCTTGGCGCGGACCAGGCCCTCGAGGACCGGGTCGACCGCCTCGAGGTGGCTCGGGTTGGCGGTCAGCGAGACGTTGATCTCGTTGTCCCCGAACATCTGGTAGTACTTGCCCTCGGCGCCGAGGTGGTACTTCACGTCACCCGAACCGTGCGCCTGCGACGGGTTCAGGTTGCCCTCGAACTCGGAGAAGATCTTCGAGTACGGCTTGCCGACGATGTTGGCGAGCACGTTGAGACGGCCGCGGTGCGGCATACCGATGACGACCTCGGAGAGGTTGTGCTCGGCGCTCTGGTCGATGACCGCGTCCATCATCGGGATGACCGACTCGGCACCCTCGAGCGAGAAGCGCTTCTGACCGACGTACTTGGTCTGCAGGAAGGTCTCGAAGGCCTCCGCCGCGTTCAACTTGCTCAGGATGTACTTCTGCTCGCCGACCGGCGGCTTCACGTGCTTGACCTCGACGCGTTCCTGCAGCCACTTCTGCTGCTCCGGCTCGAGGATGTGGGTGTACTCCACACCGACGTGGCGGCAGTAGGCGTCGCGCAGGATCGACAGCACGTCGCGGAGCTTCATCTTCTCCTGGCCGTGGAAGCCACCGACCTTGAAGGTGCGGTCGAGATCCCAGAGGGTCAGGCCGTAGGTCGCGATGTCGAGATCAGGATGGCTGCTGCGCGCATCGCTGTTCATCATCAGCGGATCGATGTCGGCCATCAGATGGCCGCGGCTGCGGTAGGCGGCGATCAGCTCGAGGACGCGGGTGCTCTTGTCGACGAGGCCGGCCGGGATGTCACGACGCCAGCGGACCGGCTCGTAGGGCACGTGGAACGCGGTGAAGATCTCGTCGTAGAACGCGTCGTCGATCAGCAGCTCGTGGACGGTGCGCAGGAAATCGCCCGACTCCGCACCCTGGATGATGCGGTGATCGTAGGTCGAGGTCAGCGTCATCAGCTTGCCGACGCCGAGCTCGGCGATCTGCTCGTCGCTGGCGCCCTGGAACTCGGCCGGGTACTCCATCGCACCGGCGCCGATGATCGCGCCCTGACCCTTCATCAGGCGCGGCACGGAGTGCACGGTGCCGATGGTGCCGGGGTTGGTCAGCGAGATGGTGACGCCGGAGAAGTCATCGGCGCCGAGCTTGCCGTCACGCGCACGGCGGACGATGTCCTGATACGCGTTGTAGAACTCGGCGAAGCCCATCGTCTCGCACTCTTTGATGGCCGCGACGACGAGCGTGCGGTTGCCGTCCTTGCCGACCAGATCGATGGCCAGACCGAGGTTGGTGTGCGCGGGGGTGACGACGTTGGGCTTGCCGTCGATCTCGGCGTAGTGCCGATTCATGTTCGGGAAGGCCTTGATGGCCTGGACGATCGCATAACCCAGGATGTGGGTGAAGCTGATCTTGCCGCCGCGGGTACGGGCGAGATGGTTGTTGACGACGATACGGTTGTCGATCATCGCCTTCGCGGGAACCGCGCGAACACTGGTGGCCGTCGGGATCTGCAGCGACAGCGCCATGTTCTTGGCGATGGCGGCGGCGGGGCCGCGGAGCACCTTGTTGCCGTCCTCGGAATCCTTCTTGGACTCGGCGGCTGCGGGCTTGGCGGCAGCGGGCTTGGCAGCGGCGGCGGGCTTCGGCTGGGAACGGGCGGAGCCGTCACGGCTCGCGACACTGTGGCCGGAGGCGGCCTTGGTCGCGGTCGACTCCTTGGCAGGGGAGGGCTTGCGGGCAGAGGCGGTCCGCGTCGGCTCCTGGTCGAGTGTCACCTGCTTACGCGGTGCCGACTCGGCCGTGGGCTTCGCCGGAGCGCTGCCGTTGGAGGAGGGGGTGGTGGAGGCCGGTGCGGCGGACGTAGAACCACCGTTGTCTCCGGGCTTGTAACTCTTCAAGAGCTCATGCCAACTCGGGTCCACCGAGCTCGGGTCCTCTTTGAATTGCTGGTACATTTCCTCGACCAGCCAGGTGTTCTGTCCGAAGTCAGAAATCGAACTGCTGCTCACAGCGGTATCTCGCCTCAATTCCCTTAAGGTGCCGGGTTCTCTGCCACGCTGACGTCCCTTGTGGAGACTATCGGTGAACCATCTGCCGATGCTACGCGTCGTCTGGTGCGTCACACCCACCGACCTGCTACTACGGAGTCAGATCGTCATCTCGGGTGATCCGGCGCGGATGGTCTGGTTGTCGGTTGCGGACGCGCCACGTCGAGCGTCCTGTTTCGAGCCCGCGTGGGAGTCGGCGTCCACTGCATCCATACCCGCGGTGGGCACCATTCCACCGGGCTCGGTCACCGCGGCCTCGTCGGGATCCACACCGGCCTCCCAGAAGCCGCGATACAAACTGTGCAACGCCAGGAGTTCGTCGTGTGTTCCGAGTTCGACGATTCGGCCGCCGTCGACCACGGCGATCATATCGGCGCGGGCCGCGGTACCCAGCCGATGCGCGACGATGACGGAGGTCCGGCGCCGCGTCATCGCCCGTCCGGCGGCCAGGACCTGGGCCTCGGTGGCCTGATCGAGCGTGGCGGTCGCCTCGTCGAGCAGGAGGAGGTCGGGGTCGACCAGTTCGGCGCGGGCCAGGGCGATCAGCTGGCGCTGACCTGAGCTGAGGCCCTGGCCACGTTCGCCGATGGGATGGTTCATGCGCCCCGGTAGACCGGTGATCATCGGTAGGGCGCCCACCGCGGCCGCGGCCTCGACGATCGCGGCGCGGTCGGCATCCGGCCGGCCGTAGGCGATGTTGTCCGCGACGGTCCCGGTGAACAGGTGCGGCTCCTGCGGGACCAGTCCCAAGCGGCAGCGGTATCCGGAGAGGACGAGGTCGCCGATGTCGGTGCCGTCCACGAGGACGCGTCCGTTGGTCGGGTCGTAGAAGCGGGCCAGCAGTTTCACGATCGTCGACTTGCCCGCTCCGGTGCGGCCGACGAGGGCGAGCGAGGACCCGGCGGGGATGTGCAGGTCGACGTCGTGCAGGGCGTCGGACTCCGCGCCCTGATAGCGGAAGCCGACCCCGTCGAACTCGACCTCGCCGTCGAAGCCGGCCGCCGGCGGCGTGGTGGCGTCCGGGTTGACCCGCAGCGAACTCGGGGTGCGCAGCAGGTCGCGGATGCGCCGCAGGCCGACCGCCGCCTGCTGGTAACCGTCGAAGACCTGGGACAGCTGCTGAACGGGCCCGAACAGCATCGTGAGATAGAGGACGAAGGCCACCAGGGTGCCGGCGGTGAGCGAGCCGTCGGCCACCTGTCCGGCGCCGACGCCGAGTGCGATCGCGGTGGCGATGTCCGACATCAGCATGATCAACGGAAAGTACGAGGCGATCGCCCGCTGAGAGACCATCCGGGCCGCGACCCACGCCGCCGAACGCTGTCCGAAACGCTTCTGCGCGTCGTCGGTGCGGAGATAGGTCTGAGTGGTCTTGATCCCGGCGATGTTCTCCTGGAAGTCGGCGTTCACCGTGCTGATCAGTTCGCGCGAGCGCGTGTAGGCGGCGCTCGCGACGCGCCGGAAGACAACCGTGGCGACGATGAGCAGCGGGAAGACCGGGAGCACCAGCAGCGCGAGCAGCGGCCCGGTGACCAGCAATGCGACCGTGACGCCGACCAGGGTCAGGAGCGCGACGACCGCTGACGTCAGACCTGTCTGCAGGAAGGTCGACAGCGCGTCGATGTCGGTGGTCATCCGCGTCATGATCCGGCCCGACAGCTCGCGCTCGTAGTAGTCCAGGCCGAGGCGCTGGATGTGGGCGTAGCTGCGGATGCGCAGTCCGAACAGAACGCGTTCACCCGCTCGGGTGGAGGTCATCGTCAGCAGGGATGCGGCGACCCACCCGACGCCGACGAGTGTCACACCACCGATCGCCGCCCACCAGAGCGTGCGCTGGTCGTGATCGCCGGCCGCGTCGATGACCGCGCGGGCGATGCTGGGGAACGCCAGACCGACGAGGGTGTCGACGGCGATGGCCGCCAGTGCGAACGCGAGCAGCCAGCGAACCGGTGCGAGCAATCCGCGGAGGGTGAAGCGCGGGTTCTCGCGTCGGGCGTCGGCGACGTCCACGGCGGGGTCCTCGGCGGCCGGTGGCAGGGCGTCGACCCGGGCCTGGAGTTCGGGGGTCGCCGGCATCGACCCCAGTGCGCTGGCGACGCCCCCGCCCCGTTGCCCGGTCCGCGTGCCGGCGCCGACCGGCGCGCCGGTCCGGGCATAGGCCTGTTCCTTCGGGAGATACGTTGTGGGCCAGAGGCTCTCGATGACGTCGTCGGAGACGCTTGACGGGGTGGGCGCGGTCCCGTCGTCGTGCGGGTCAACGGAGGCGTTCGTCATCAGTTCGCGGAACCGCGCCGAAGAGGCCTCGAGTTCGGCAGGCGTGCCGATCGCGGTGATCCGGCCTTCGTCGAGCACGGCCACCCGATCGGCGAGCACGAGCGTCGACCGCCGGTGGGCGAGGACCAGCATGGTCCGTTTCCGGTCGCGCAGGCGGCCGAGGATCCGGGCCTCGGTGGTGGCGTCGACCGCCGACGTCGCGTCGTCGAGCACCAGGACGCGCGGGTCGGCGAAGAGTGCGCGGGCCAGCGCGATCCGCTGGCGCTGTCCGCCGGAGAGGGTCAGGCCGCGTTCGCCGACGACGGTGTCGTAGCCGTCGGGGAGCGCCTCGATGAACTCGGTGGCCTCGGCCGCGGCTGCTGCGGCTTGCACGCGGTCGGCGAGGGAAGCGGGGTCGGCGGTGGCGCCCGGGCCCATGGCGATGTTCGCGGTGATGGTGTCGGAGAAGAGGAACGGCTCGTCGAAGACAGTGGCGAGGGCTTCGTGCATCGCGGTCGGCGACAGCGAGTCCACCGGGTGCGGGCCATCGGCGCCGACAAGGGCGATCGTGCCGGCGTCGGGTCGCTCGAAGCGGCTGACCAGGTCGGCGATGGTCGACTTCCCGGAACCCGGTGGGCCGACGATCGCCACGCACTCACCGGGCTCGATCCGCAGGTCGATCCCGGTCAGCACGGCAGGCGGATCGTCGGCCTCGTGGGTGTGGTGGGCGAAGGAGACGTTTTCCAGTTCGACGCCGAGCGGGCCGTCGGGCAGCGTGCCGGTGGCGGTCTCGCCGGGATCGCGCGGGTGATCGATGACGTCGTAGACGCGTTCCACCGCGGCGCGGGCGAGCTGGGCGTTGACGATGAGATTGGTGAGCAGGCGGGCGATGCCGGTCATCGCGGTGACGTAGGTGGTGAACGCGAGGAACGTGCCGGCGGTGATCGCGTCCGTCATCGTCAGATAGCCGCCGACGATGATCACGCCGACCATGCCGAGCTGGGGGATGGCGCTCAGGGTGGGCCCGAAGCGGGCGTTGATGCGTGCCGCGCGCAGGCGCCGGGCGAACAGGGTGCGGCAGCGTGTCACCAGGCCGTCGACGGCGCGGTCCTCCTGACCGAAGCCCTTCACGACACGGACGCCGGTGACGGTCTCCTCCACGTGTTGGGCCACGTCGGCCGCGGACTGCTGCGCGGACCACGTCGCCGCGAAGAGCTTGCGGCGGGTGCGAAAGACCTCCAGGGCGATCAGCGGCGCGATCACCAGCGCGACCGCGGTGAGCAGCGGGGAGAGATAGGCCATGACACCGAGCGCTACGACCATCTGCACCGCGGCACCCATCGAGAGCGGCGCCATGGCCAGCAACCCCTGGACCACCTGGATGTCGGAGATGGAGCGGGAGACGATCTGCCCCGTCCGGATCTGGTGCTGGCTGCGGCCGTCGAGGTGCAGCAGGGTGTCGAGCAGGCGCCGGCGCAGGTTGTTCTGCACGTTGATCGCGAGGCGACCGGCGAACACCCGCCGGCCGAAGTGACACGCATAGCGGACGAATGCGAGAACGACCAGGCCGGTGATGATGGTGGACAGGGCGAGGTCGTCGTCGATGACGCCGGTGGCCCGGTCGATCGCGGCCTTGGCCAGCAGGGGCATCACGACGTCGACGGCGACCGCGATCATCGTGACGGTCAGGGTCACGATGACGATGCGACGGTAACGCCACGCCTCGCCGAGCAGTTTCCGGATCCAGCCCGGTGAGGTCGGGGTGCTCCCGGTGGAGGGAGGCGCGGTGGATTCCGGGATCACCGGGAGCCGGGCGGCAGCGGGCTCGTCTCGTTCACCACCTCGGCGTCGAGAACCCAGAAGGCGGGTGCGGGCCCGAATGCCTCACGCGCGTTGTGGACCACCTTCCGGCCGAGCGCGCGGCTGCCCGCGCCGCCGATGACCGCACCGATGCCGGCCGGCATCAGCTTGCCGAAGATCAACGGCGCGCGCCGGATCGCGTACTTGCGCACGAGCTTGTTGACCAGGGTCTTGTTCAATTTGGTGATGGCGCCCGATGGCAGGGCCGCCCCGCCGAGACGACGCAGGGGGCCGCCGCGCGTACCGACGACCCGACCGAGGGCGAGCACGCCCTCTTCACCCAGGGCGACCGCCAGCACGAGCGACTTGCGCCGGTCGGTCTCATGGACGCCGATGCCGTGGACCTCGGCGATCGACAGGGCGAGCAGCGCCGAGGCCTCGAGGAAGAAGGCGGTGTCGCCGGTCATCGCGCCGAACGCGGTCATCGTCCCGACCCCCGGCACGGCCGCGGCCGCGCCGACGGCGCTGCCCGAACCGGTCACCGCGTTCAGGTAGCGCTTCTCGAGTCGCTCGATGATCTGGGCGGGGGAGTCGTCGGGGTACTTGCGGCGCAGTGAGTCGACGTACTTCTTGACCGCGGGGCCCTGCAGGCGCTGTGCACGGTCGAGGATGCCGCCGGTGACCTCGACGGCCTTGCCGGTGGGCTTACGAGTGGTGTCGGTCATGACTTCGGTACCCAATTCTCCTCGGGGACGACCTCGTCGGGTCGTGGGGGGCCGGGCGGCGTGCCGTCGCCGAAGGGACGCCCGCCGAGTTCCTCGCGGTGATGCGGGGTCAACCATCCCCGCAGGTCAGGGCCCTTGGGCACGATCTGCGTGGGGTTCACATCGGTGTGCACGATGTAGTAGTGCTGCTTGATCTGGGTGAAATCGGTGGTGTCGCCGAAACCGGGGGTCTGGAACAGGTCGCGGGCGTAGGCCCACAGCACCGGCATCTCGCTCAGCTTGCTGCGATTGCACTTGAAATGGCCGTGGTAGACGGGATCGAAACGGGCGAGGGTCGTGAACAGCCGGACGTCGGCCTCGGTGATAGTGTCGCCGACGAGGTATCGCTGAGTCGACAGCCGCTCGGACAGCTCGTCGAGCTTGGTGAACAGACGGTCGTAGGCAGCCTCGTAGGCCTCCTGGCTGCCGGCGAACCCGCACCGGTAGACGCCGTTGTTGACCTCGGTGTAGATCCCGTGACTCACCTCGTCGATCTCGTCGCGCAGGCGTTCGGGGTACAGCTCGGGGGCGCCGTCGCGGTGGAACGCGGTCCACTCCAGGGAGAAGTCGATGGTGATCTGGGGGAAGTCGTTGGTCACGACCTCGCCGGTGGGGACGTCGACGATCGCCGGCACCGTGATCCCCTTGGGGTAACCCGGGATCCGCTTCTCGTAGGCGTCCTTGAGGCGCGGGATCTGCAGGACGGGGTCGAGGCCTCCGGGGTCGAGGTCGAAGGTCCACGAGTTCTTGTCGTGGGTGGGTCCGCACAGTCCGAGTGAGATGGCGTCCTCGAGTCCGAGGAGCCGGCGGACGATGAGCGTCCGGTTGGCCCACGGGCAGGCGCGTGCGGCGACGAGTCGATAGCGCCCGGCCTCGACGGGATAGCCGTCACGCCCGTCGGCGGTGATGCGGGTCTCGATGTACTTGGTGTCCCGCACGAACTCCTGGCCGGACATCACATAGCTGCCCTGCTCCCCGGAATCGGTCGTCCCGGTGGGGTCGCTCTGGGTGGATTCCTCCTGCGCACGAGTCATGCCGTCCACAGTAATGATGGCCGGCGACACTTGGCAGCAACCGCACACGTGCGTATATTCCGACTGGAATATTCGACGCCGATCAGCGGCCGCCGGACCAAGGGGGTCACGCATGGCGTGTTCCACACCGCTCGGACCGGTGGCGATCCTGGTGCTCGGCCTACTTCTCGAACGTCCGATGCACCCGTACGAGATGGTGCAGACGACCGTCGCACGTCGCGAGGACCGGCTGGCCAAGTTCCGGGCCGGCACGCTGTACCACGCGGTGGACCGACTCGCCGAGAACGGGATGATCGAGGTCCACGAGGTCCGTCGTGAGGGCAATCGGCCCGAGCGGACGGTGTACGCCATCACCGAAGCGGGGCGGCGAGCACTGACCGAGAACCTCGAACGCATCCTCGAGACGCGACCCGAGGAGTACCCGGAGCTCTACCTCGCCCTGTCCGAGGCGCACGGTCTGCCCAGGGAGCGGGTCGTCGAGCTCCTCGAGCGGCGGGTCGCGACCATGCGCGCCGACCTCGCCGACGTCGAGGCCGCCGTCGCGGAGTTCCGGTCCCGCGGCAAACCGGAGATGTTCTTCCTCGACGGGGGTTGCCGTATCGCCACGCTCACCGCCCAGATCGGCTGGCTCGACGACCTCGTCGATAGGCTCCGCACCCGCCGCATCGAATGGCTCGACGATCCGGAGTCGCCGTATCGCGTGCCGACCCAGCCGGACTCCGCCCCGGCACCGAATCCCGGCGCAGACGCCGCACACCTCGCACAGAAGGTCGAGTAGAGATGACCCGTTCCACCCCTGATACCGGGGTCACCGGCTCCGAGGTGACGACGAGACCCTGGGCCGCGCTGATGGCGCTGTGCGTGGGTTTCTTCATGATCCTCGTCGACATGACGATCGTGGCGGTCGCGCAGCCGCGCATCCAGGCCGACCTGAACACCGACGTCAACGGCGTCGTGTGGGTCACCAGCGCCTACTTGCTGACGTATGCGGTACCGCTGCTCATCACCGGGCGCCTCGGCGACAAGTACGGGCCGAAGTCGATGTACCAGATCGGCCTGATCGTCTTCACGATCGCCAGCGTGTGGTGCGGACTGTCGGATTCGATCGGCGAGCTCATCGCCGCGCGCGCCCTGCAGGGCGTCGGCGCCGCGCTCATCACCCCGCAGACGATGTCGCTGATCACCCGCATCTTCCCGCCCGAGAAACGCGGTGCGGCGATGGGGATCTGGGGCACGGTCGCCGGTGTGGCCACCCTGGTGGGCCCGCTGCTCGGCGGTGTCCTCACCGACTCGTTCGGCTGGGAGTGGATCTTCTTCATCAACCTGCCCGTCGGCATCGCCGGCCTCGCACTGGCCGCGATCCTGGTCCCGCAGGTCGAGACCAACGACCACCAGTTCGACTGGATCGGCGTGGCACTGTCGGCGATCGGCCTGTCCGCCCTCGTGTTCGGTATCCAGGAGGGCGAGAGCTTCGACTGGGCCGCCTGGGTGTGGGTCCTGATCGTCGGCGGGGTGATCTTCCTCGGCGTCTTCGTCTGGTGGCAGTCGCGCATCCGCACCGAACCGCTGCTCCCGCTCGGGCTGTTCCGCGACCGGAACTTCTCACTGGCGACCATCGGCATCGCATCGATGGGCTTCGCGATGTCGGCCATGATGATCCCGCTGAGCTTCTTCCTGCAGCTCGTCGGCGGCATGACACCCACCCAGTCGGCGGTCGTGATGGTCCCGATGGCGGTACTGACCGGAATCCTGGCACCCATCGTGGGGCGCGTCGTCGATCGTGTGCACCCGCGCGCCATCGTCTCCACCGCACTCCTCCTGAGTGCGATCGCCGTCGGATGGCTGGGTGTCGTCACCCGACCGGACACCCCGGTGTGGATGATCATCCTGCCGCTGTGCCTGATGGGTGTCGCGTCGGCGGGGGTCTGGGCGCCCCTGGCCGCCACCGCCACCCGAAACCTGCCGTGGCATCAGGCCGGGGCGGGCGCCGGTGTGTACAACACTCTGCGCGTGATCGGTTCGGTGCTGGGGTCGGCGATGATCGGCGCCCTTCTGCAGTCCCGTCTCGCAGCCGAACTGCCCGGGATCGACGCCGGCGCCGCACAGGACGCCAGTGGCGCGAACCAGCTGCCGGAGTTCCTCCGCGAGGGTTTCGCCACGGCGATGGGTCAGTCGCTGTACCTGCCCGCGGCCGCCTTGCTGGTCGGCGTGGTGGCGACGTTCTTCTTCGTGCGACCCGCCCACCAGATGCCGACGGCCGCGGCCGCAACCGGCGCTCCCGCGGATGCCGCGGCGGGTAGCGCGACTCACAATGTGCCGATGACCGGGGCCTGAGCGCGCGTCCCACGATCTGTCGGGCACCGACCGTATGGTTTGTCACCATGCGGATCGTGCACACCTCCGACTGGCACCTGGGCCGGACGTTCCACGGTGTCGACCTGCTCGCCGACCAGCGTCGCGCGCTGACCCATCTCGCCGAGCTGGTCGCCGCCGAATCGGCCGACGCCGTGATCGTCGCCGGTGACGTCTACGACCGGTCGGTGCCGTCGGCCGACGCGGTGCGCGTGTACGACGAGGGCCTCGCCGAGATCGCCGCTGCCGGTGCGCGCATCATCGTCACCTCGGGCAACCACGACTCGCCCACCCGCCTCGGCGCAGGGTCGGCGTTCGCGGCGGCCGGCGGGTTGTACCTGCGGACCTCGATCGACGCGATCGCCGAACCCATCGTGCTGACCGATGAGCACGGCGAGGTCGCGGTGTACGGCATCCCGTACCTCGAACCCGACACCGCCCGGCGCCATCTCGGGGTCGAGGAGGTGTGCGGCCACACCGCGGTCCTCGACGCCGCCATGACGCGCATCCGTACCGATCTCGCGACCCGGCAGTCCCGATCGGTCGTCGTCGCCCACGCCTTCGTCAGCGGTGCCGCCGCGTCCGGGTCCGAGCGATCGATCAGCGTCGGGGGAGTGGAAACCGTGCCCGCCGGAACCTTCTCCGGAGCCGACTACGTCGCCCTCGGACATCTGCACTCTCCGCAGCGTGTCACCGATACCGTGCGCTACAGTGGTTCGCTGCTCCCGTACTCGTTCGGCGAGCGCACCCATCGCAAGGCGGTGTGGGTCGTCGACCTCGACGCCGACGGGGTCGGCGGGATCCGCAAGCACGAACTGCCGGTCGTCCGCGAATTGAGTTCTCTGCGCGGGACTCTCGACGAGTTGCTGACCTCCGAGAGCTTCACCGATACCGAGGACCACTACGTCGAGGTGACCTTGACCGACGCGGTGCGCCCGCTCGACGCCATGCGTCGCCTGCGGGAGCGGTTCCCGCATGCGGTCCACGTGCAGTGGGACCGCCCGCACACCGGTCCGGGGGTCGATTACGGCTCGCGGGTCCGCGGCCGCAGCGACGCCGAGATCATCAACTCCTTCATCGAGGACGTCCGCGACACCCCGACCAAGGGGGAGCGGGTGCTGATCGAACGCGCACTGCGCGCCGTCGTCGGCGAACCCGAGGCCGACGCCGGTGCCGACGGAGAGCTCGTTCTGTTCGCCCTCGACGCGTTCGTCGCCGAGACCGCGTGAGCACTGACGCCGTATGAGACTGCACCACATCCGGATTCGGGCGTTCGGCCCGTTCGCCGACGAGGTCACCGTCGACTTCGACGAGCTGGGCGCCGACGGCCTGTTCCTCCTGCACGGCCAGACCGGCGCCGGCAAGACCACCGTGCTCGACGCGGTGGCGTTCGCGTTGTTCGGCCGGGTCCCCGGCGCCCGCGACACCAACCGCCGACTCCACTCGGATCATGCTGCACCCGAGACGGTTCCGGAGGTCGAACTCGAGGCCACCATCGGTTCCCGGCGGTTGCGCATCACGCGATCTCCCGAACACGAGCGCCCCAAGAAGCGCGGCGACGGCAAGCGGAAGATCAACGCGTGTGCGTCGTTGGTCTGGGTGGACGGTTCGGGGCCGGACCTCACCCGTATCCCCGAGATCGGCGAGGCGGTCGTCCGCCTGCTCGGTATGAGCGCCGAGCAGTTCTTCCAGGTGGTCCTGTTGCCGCAGGGCGATTTCGCCCGGTTCCTCCGCGCGCACTCGGACGAGCGGGAGGAGCTGCTGGAACGCCTCTTCGATACGGAACGTTTCGGCGACCTCGAGGAATGGCTACGCGATCGCGCCCGCGAGAGCGCGTCCAAGCTGGCCGAGCAGACCGGCACGCTGGACCGCATCGCCGGGCAGATCGTCGCGATCAGCGGTACCCAGGCGCCTGCCGAACCCGACTTCGACTGGGCCCAGGGATGTCTCGACACGGCCCGGCAGGCCGCCGAGTCCGCGCTGATGGAATCGACGGCCGCGCAGGCCGCCGTCGAACAGACCGAAGCCGCGTATGAACACGGCAGGCGCGTCGACGATCTGCGTCGCCGCGGACTGCAGGCCCGCGAACGGCTCGCCCGGCTCACCGAGGGCGAGACGACGCTGACGGCGGCCGAGCGGTCACGCCGGCTCGCCCTGCGTGCGGCGCCCATCGTGCCGCTCGCCGATGATCACAAGCGTGCAGACGCCGAACTGATGGCGGCCTCCGACGCTGCCGATCGTGCGCGCGAGGCGCTCACGGAGCTCGCCGAGGGTGAGACGCTGTGCGAATCCGATTGCGACGATGCCGCTCTCGTTGCGGCCGTCGACCGGTGGACCGAGGAATCGGGCCGCTGGGAGCCGCTGGCGAAGCGTGTCGCCGAACGTCCCAGGCTGGTCGCCGACATCGACGGACTCGAGAAGACGATCGCCGCCGCGGAACAGCAGGCCACGGACATTCGGACGTGGCTCGAGGCGGCACCCGCTCGCCGCGAGGAGGCGGTCGCCGCACTCCGGGCCGCCGACGAACTGCGTGTCCAGGCACCCAAGCTGCGTGCCGAACGGGACCATGCCGGCCGCGTTCTCCAGGCCTTCACCGATCGCGACGAGGTGTTCGCGCAGCTCGCCGCCGCCGAACGGGACCTTCTCGACGCGCGCGAAAAGCACTCTGCTGCACGGGAACACCAGCTCGATCTCCGTGAACGGCGCCTCACCGGCATGGCCGTCGAACTCGCCGGTGCCCTCGTCGACGGGGAACCGTGCGCGGTCTGCGGCTCGGTCGGTCATCCCGCGCCGGCGACCGGTGACGCCGGCAGCTCGGTGGGGGAGGCCGAAGAGAAGGAGGCCGCGGCCGCCGAGGAACGTGCGAGCGCGATCAAGGCCATCGCCCAGTCCGCGGTCGCGGCACTGCAGGAGCGCCGGGCCAATCTCGACGCCGTCATCGCCGGTGCCGACCGCGCGGCCACCCAGGCCGGGCACGATCGCCTGGTCGCCGACCTCGCGGCAGCCGAACGTGCGGCGGCGCGCACTCCGTCGCTGCAGGACGCGGTCGAGCGCGTCGACGCCGAGATCGCCGACCGGCGCCGGACTCTGGCCGATCACGAGACCGCGCAGGCCGGACGCCGCGAACGTCTCACCGCTCTGCGTGAGAATCTGAGTGCTCTCGACGCCGAGGTTCATCAGGCGACGGGCGGACGGATGGGGATCGCGGAGCGGCGTCGTGAACTCGCCGAACTCTGCCGCCGCACACGGACTCTGCGAGAAGCCCGGCGCGAACTCGACCGGACCCGACGACGGCGTACCGACATCGCCGAGCGCCTCGCCACGGCCTGCGCCGACGCCGGATTCGCCGGCGCGGAGGAGGTTCGCGCCGCCGCCGCGTCGCAGGCGCAGATCCGTCAGTGGGAGAAGCTGCTCGAGGAGGCGGCCGCGATCCGTGCGGGCGCCGAGGAGACCCTCGCCGATCCCGACGTGCGCGCGGCGCTGGAGGCACCCGAGGTCGACGTTGCGGGCCTGACGGCCGATCTGGTGTCCGCACGAGCCCGGCGCGACGACGCCGCCCGCGTGAATGCGGTGGCGGCACAACGCCGTACCGACCTCGAGGAATACGTCTCCGGCTTCTGGGCGGCTCTCGACGCACTGGCACCGTTGAAGGCCCGCCACGAGGAGTTGCAAGGACTCGCCGAACTGGTGAGCGGGCGCGGACAGAACTCGCGTCGTATGTCGCTGCGGTCGTATGTGCTCGCCGCCCGTCTCGACGAGGTGCTCGTCGCCGCATCTGGGCGTCTTCGCGAGATGTCCTCGGGGCGTTATGAATTCGTCCACTCCGACGCCGCCGGCGTGCGCGGTCGGCGCGGCGGCCTGGGTATCGAGGTCCGGGATGAGTACACGGGCGTGCTGCGCGCCACCACGACCCTGTCGGGCGGGGAGACCTTCTTCGCCTCGCTGGCCCTCGCGCTGGGCCTGGCCGATGTCGTCTCCGCCGAATCGGGCGGCCGGGTCCTCGACACGATCTTCATCGACGAGGGTTTCGGCACCCTCGACCCCGAAGCCCTCGACCTCGTGATGGGCGTCCTCGACGACCTCCGCTCCGGCGGTCGCGTCGTCGGAGTCGTCAGTCACGTCGACGAGTTGCGGGCCCGGATCCCGGCCCAGCTGCACGTCCTCCGGGGCGAACACGGATCGACGCTGCGGGTGCAGAGTCCGCTCGGCGTGTCGTGAGCAGCCCGATTGTGATGTGCCGGTGAGCGTGCGCTAGTCTGGGTTCCGCCCGATGAGCCCCCGTAGCTCAGGGGATAGAGCGTCTGCCTCCGGAGCAGAAGGCCGCAGGTTCGAATCCTGCCGGGGGCACCACAACTGCACAAACCCACCACTTTTGCGTAAACCCATCACCTTCACGGTGGTGGGTTTACGCATTTGTGGTGGGTTTGCGCGCGTCTCAAGGCGACTACAAGTCCCGGGTAAGCAGCTGGGCGCAGAGTGACGGCAGTCAACAGACACCAGCCGTCAGGAGAGACCCGTGACCAGCCGTTCTTCCAGTCAGTCCACCGCCACCTCGACTCCGGACCTCACCGGTATGAAGATCGCCCACCGCGCCATGCTCGACGACACACGTCGCTTCGCCGAGATCCTGGGCCGCATCGGTGCCGGTGAACCGTGCGACGACCGCCGCCGGCGAGCCATCGGCGACTATCTCACGCAGCTGTGTGCCTCGGTCCACCATCACCACACCATCGAGGACGAGATCGTGTGGCCGATCCTCACCGCGTCGGCCGGAGCTGCCGTCGACGTGCGCGAGTTGCAGGACGATCACACCGAACTCGAAGCGTTACTGGCCGTCCTGGGCACCCATGTCGGCGGGTTCGCCCGTGCACGATCCGGCGACACCCGGGCGGCCGGGAACCTGGCCGAGACCCTCCGGCAGACCCACGAGCTGCTCGCCGAGCACATCGCAGACGAGGAGAAGGTGGTGTTCCCGATCGTCGACCGCTACGTGAGCGTGACCGACTGGGATCGGGTGGAAAAGGCGGCGCGCACAGGCGGGAAGATGAGTTTCGAGGCACCCCGCATGTTCCGGCATGCCGACGAACGCGAGCTCGCCAAGATGCGAAAGGAAGCCGGACCGATCATTCGTGCCGTGCTCGGCCTGCTGATCCGCAGCTACGACAAGCGGGAGGCGATCATCGTCGGCCAAGCGCGGTGAGACCCGACTCGACCTCGGCCCGGACCTTCGCCTCGCTTCGACGGTGGTCGTCCGCAGCAGCGTGGTCGCCCAGCAACTCGGCGAGCTCGGCGAGTACGACATCCATCGGGCCGAACACGACGGATCCCGAGTTCAATCCGGCGACCGTCCCCGACCAGCGTCGTAGTTCGTCGTAGAGTTCGGCAGCAGCCTCGACCATCTGCAATCGGACCAGTGCCCGCGCGTGGAACACCGACATCGCGGTCCAGTAGAAGTCACGGCTGACCGGCGGGGCGGTCTCGGCGACGCGACGCGCCTCGTCCGGGCGTCCTGCGTCGAGCAGCGCGACCACGTACGGCCACGAGACCATCTGAGGTGCGGCGCCGACGACCACCCCGAGCGGTTCGACGAGATGGGCCAGCGAACCGCGGAACCACCCGATCACCATCTCGCCGACCAGGCCGATCTCGGCGGCATTGACGGCTCCGGCCGCTTCGAGTCGAGCGGTGAGGTCGCGGTACTCGCCTTCGGCCCGGTCGATGTCACCGCCGAGTGCCTCGAGCACGGCAGAGAAGGCGGAGAGCACGACGACGAGCTCACCGGCTCGACCTGCCGAGGCGGACCGGAGTCCTTGCTGAACCTCCGACGCAGCGCCGGGCAGGTCGGTCTGCGCGGCCCGTGCCAGGAACGAGAAGAAGTGCGCGGCAGCCTGATACGCGAGAATTCCCGACTCCCGGGCGACTCGTGCGAACTCGTCGGTGAAGTCGGGGAGACCGGCGGAGGCGTCGGGTCCCAGCGCGGTGTACACCCGTGCATTCCACGCGGCGCACAGCGCTTCGGGGTCGTCGTGCTGATTCGCCGTCTTCACCGCCTGCTCGGCCAGTCCGATCGCGCGCCGGTCGTCGATGCCCTCCAGCTCGAAGACCGCGGACACCAGCAGGTACACCCGCTGCACGTCGGTGGCCCGGGGAAGTGCGTCCGTCATCGCCGCGATCAGCTCGGTGTCGGCGACCCGCTGGCGGCGGATGGTCCAGATGACGGGCGCCCGCCAGCAGGTCAGCGCGGACATCACCAGATCGTCGTCGCCCAGGCCGCGCGCCAGATCGAGGGCCTGGCGTCGACGTTCCCGGGCCTCGATGGTGTCGTCGCCACGGAAGGCCAGGGCCGTCACCAGATGGGTCAACGCATCGACGAGGGCCCTGCGGTCGGCCGCCCTGGCATCGGCGCCCGCATGCCCGGCCGACTCGTGGAGGAGTACGGCAGACCGCCACGACTCGGCGGAATCGGCCTTGAACTCGGTTCGGAAGCGGGCCCGGGCCGCGCGCGTCACCAGCTCGATGGCGTGGTCGAGGGTGTCGGGGGCGACGCCCAGGGCAGCGTGGTGGGCCAGCTCGTCCGGGTCGGCGCCCGGGACCCGTTCGAGGAACTTCACGATCTGCCAGTGCAACCGGCGTTTGCGCAGCGCGGGCACGCTGTCGTAGACGGTGTCCCGGACCAGTACGTGATTGAAGTGGACGCTGTCGATGTCGGCGGTCAGCAGGCCGGCCGCAACAGCGGTGTCGACGGCGTCGAGAACCTCGTCCTCGGCCGCGGCACCGCCGCCCGACCGGGACCACAGTGCGAGTACGCCGTCGATCGGAGCGGTGCGCCCGAAGAGGGCGGCTAGACGCAACACCGTGGCCACTTCCGCGGGCAGGCGCTGAATGCGTTGCAGCAGGACGTTTTTGACGCCGTCGGGAATGGCATCGACGGCCTCGGACGGCCCACGGGAGGCGATCAGTTTCGCGAGTTCGCGGGTGAACAGAGGGTTGCCGTCGGTTCTGGATCGCAGCAGATCAAGGAGGGTCGCATCCACGTCGCCCAGTCCGACCGACCGGGCGAGCTCGCGTATGCCGTTGTCCGACAGGCCTTTGAGGTCGACGTGGTCAGCGGTGACCGCGGCGAGGGACGCCGTGGTCGCGAGCAGGTCGACCCCGGCCTCGGAGGCACGGTAGGTGACCAGGACCAGGATCGGTGACCGCGCCATCCACGTCACGAGCTGCCGAAGCACCTGCAACGTGGCGCCGTCGGCTCGGTGCGCGTCGTCGAGCACCAGGATCGTTCCCGGTGCGGTCGACCGGGCTGCGCAGGCGTCGACCATCCGGCGCGCGATGTCGAACGTGGTGTCGAGGCCCTCGGAGGTGGTCGAGTCACGCTGAACCGCCAACTGTTGCAGCATCTCCCGCCACGCCCATGCCGTCGGTGCACCGTCGACCTCCGGACAGTGGCCGGTGGCCCCGACCCAGCCGCCGGATTCCAGCCGACCCACCAACGTCTGTGCGAGAGTGCTCTTGCCGCCACCGGCCTCCGCGCTGACCCAGACCACGCGCAGCCCGTCGGCGGCCGCGGTGTCGGCGTGGCCGCTCAACAGGACCAGCTCGTCCTCGCGTCCGGCCGGTTCGCGGCGTTCGGCCGGCGCAGCCGTCGACGGACCGGGCGACGGCATCGCCGGAGCCGGCGTCTGCGGCACCGCGGGAGTGTCCAGCGAGGACGACTGCTGCAGGATGTCGCGTTCGAGTTGCTGGATCGCGGGTGCCGGGTCCACTCCGAGTTCGTCTGCGAGGTATGACCGCAACCGTCGGAGCGCGGCGAGGGCGTCTGCCTGCCGGCCCAGTCGATACAGGGCGAGGGCAAACAGGCGGAAGAACTCCTCCCGGGCAGGTTGGTCGTCGCACTCCGCGGCCAGGACCTGGGCCACCTGCGCCGCCCGCCCGTGGTCGACGGCCAGTGCCGCCCACTGTTCGATCGCCGATCGGCGGAGGTCGTGTAGTCGCGCGACTTCGGGTTGTGCCCAGCTGTCACCGGCGAAGCCACCGTAGGGATCTCCGCGCCACAGCCGCAATGCGGCATCCAGCTCGTCGAGTCGTCGTTCGGGGGAGTCGGAGGCGGCCCCGGTGACGGTGGCTTCGAACTCCCACGCATCCACCGCGGCGTCGGGCAACCGCAAGGCGTACCCGGGTTGCTCACTGACGAGGACGGTGGCGGGTGCCCGGGGCGGACGAGACGGTTCGATGACGCGCCGCAGATTGGACACTTGCACCTGGAGTCCGGCCAGGGCCTTGGGCGGGGGCTCGCCGTTCCACAGGTCGTCGATCAATCGGTCGGTGGACACCACTCGACCGCGACCCGCGACCAACCGCGCCAGGACCGCGCGCTGCCGACGCGGGCCCAGATCGAGTGGCTCGGAGTCGAGTTCGCAGGAGAGCGAGCCGAGCACGGAGATCCGCAGCCTCGAACCGGCATCACCGGCCGGACTCGCGCCCCGAACCGCCATGACCAACCCGATCCTCTCGTCGACGTGGCCAGACTAACCCGCCGACGAAATCGCCACCTCCGCTACGGAAATCGCGGCCTGGCGGCGGCGTTCCGAACGGAGGTGGCGAGTGCGGCGATCGTCAGTTCATCGGCAGCGGCTGGGCGTTGCGCTCGGCCAGCATCGCCTTGATGATCCCGATCTCCTTGTCCTGCGTGCGTTCCATCGCCGACGCGAGGTCGCGGACGTAGGGCTGCGAGACGTTGTCGGGGTTCGCGGCGTACTCCATCATGTGGAGTCCGCCCTCGTGGTGGCGCAACATCAGCTGCAGGAAGGTCGTGTCGACCTCCGGGCCGCGCATCGCGCGGAACCGCTCCATCTCGGCCGAGGTCGCCATGCCCGGCATGGCCGGCTGCTCGACGTCGGCCGCCGGAGTGGCCCCGTGATCCCCGTGTCCCATGTCGCCGTGGTCCGTGTCCCCGTGGTCCGTGTCCCCGTGGTCACCGTGATCGTCACCGGAGGCCTCCGTCGACGATCCGTGGCCCATCCAGCCCATCGTCTCGCCGGGGTTGGTGACGGGCCGGCCCCAGCGGCTCAGCCACGACTGCATCTGGCCGATCTCGTTGCTCTGCGCGGTCAGGATGTCGAAAGCCATGCTGCGCACCTGCGGATCGGTGCCGTGCTCGAGTTCGATCGCGGCCATCTCGATGCCCTGCTCGTGGTGACGCGTCATGTCCTGTGCGAAACCGACCGCCGCCGAGTTCGCCGCGGGGGAGTCCTCCCCGGAGGAGTTGTCGGTCAGGCTCGCCTGGATCAGCAGGCCCAGTCCGACGCCGACGAGGAGCACCGCCACCGCGGCGAGTGCGAGCAGAGCCGGGCGTCGACGCGACGGGGTGGTCTCGGTGCTCTCGGGTGTCGTCGTGCCCTCGGGTGTCTCGCTCATGGTCGTTCCTCGCTTGTTCAGCCCGCGGGCATCGGGTTGTTGCCGCCGCCGTCCATGGGCACGGCGTCGGGGCCGGGTTCGCCCTCATCGGCCGGCGGGGGATTCGACGGATCGAAGCCCGGGATGGCGGTACAGGTGGCCTGGGTCTCCGGGTAGGCCGCGGTCTGCGGGTTCTCCGGGTAGACGCCGGGCATCATGTTGCGGCGCAGCGAGGTGATGAACTGGTCGATCCGCGGGTCGTTCGCCGAGTCGAGCTTGAGCTGGTGACCCCAGCTCTGCAGCGAGATGGGCTTGTCCAGGCCGGGGTACGGCGACAGGAACAGGTACTGCTCACCGCGCACAAGTCGCTTCAGGTAGTCGAGATCCTCGGGCGAGACGGTGTCCGGGTTGTAGGTGATCCAGACCGCGCCGTGCTCGAGGGCGTGGACGGCGTTCTCCGAACGCAGCGGGTTCGGGTAGACGACGCCGGTACAGGTCGCCCAGATCTCGTCATGCGGACCGCCGAACGGCGGCGACTGGTCGTAGGCGACGCGCTGCGAGGCGTTCACGTGCTTGCCGGCCTCGTAGTAGATCTTGGTGACGCCGTCGATGCCCTGTGACGGGTCCGGGGTCTGCGGCGACGGGACGAACCCCTCGGCCGACTGGACCGCCACGTCGTCCTTCTCGTTGGCGCGCTTCTCGTTGAGCTTCGGGAGCAGGTAGATCGCGAGTCCGGCCACGAGGCCGATGACCACGACGACGGCGCCGATCAGCATCCAGTCGACCTGCCGGCCGGTCGCAGTGGGTACGGACCCGGACTTCTTACGAGCCTTGGGGACGTTGGCCCCTGGTTTGCGCGCCATTGACTTCTTTCCTCGTACGACGGGGGTCGCCGTGCGCGCGGGCGGTCGTACCCCCCGACGCGCGCTCGGCGCACCCGAGTCTACTGGTGGGCTGCCCCCGCTCTGGGAGGGTGCGATTATCGATGAGCAGCCCTCGGCCAATAGGATGGTGTCCCGTGACTCCCGCCGACCTGGCCGCGCTGCTGCGCGCCGTGACCCTGACCGTGGTCCGCGACCGCGGACTGGACGAGAACCTGGTGCCCGACTCCATCGTCGTCGAGCGCCCCCGTCACGCTGACCACGGCGATTACTCCACCAACGTCGCCCTGCAGCTCGGCAAGCGACTCGGGGTGGCGCCGCGTGAGCTGGCCGGCTGGCTCGCCGAGGCCTTCTCCGGCGCCGAGGGCATCGCGAAGTCGGAGATCGCCGGTCCCGGCTTCGTCAACATCTGGCTCGGTGCGGCCGCCCAGAACACCGTCGTGAAGACCGTGCTGGAGCAGGGTGAGAGCTACGGCCGCGGCAAGGAGCTGGCCGGCTCGATCATCAACCTCGAGTTCGTGTCGGCCAATCCGACCGGACCCATCCACCTCGGCGGTACCCGCTGGGCTGCCGTCGGTGACGCGCTCGGTCGTGTTCTGGCCGCTCGCGGCGCGGACGTGACGCGCGAGTACTACTTCAACGACCACGGCGCACAGATCGACCGCTTCGCGCGGTCGCTGGAGGCCGCGGCGCTGGGCAACCCGACCCCGGAGGACGGTTACGCCGGCGACTACATCGGCGACATCGCCGCCCAGGTCGTCGCGAAGGTGCCCGACGTGTTGTCGCAGCCCGAGGCCGACCGGGTCGAGACCTTCCGCGCCGTCGGCGTGGACCTGATGTTCGACCACATCAAGAAGAGCCTGCACGATTTCGGCACCGACTTCGACGTCTACACCCACGAGGACAAGATGTTCGCGACGGGCCTCGTCGACGAGTGCATCGAGCAGCTCAAGGGCAACGGCAACCTCTACGAGAACGACGGTGCGTGGTGGCTGAAGTCCACCGACTTCGGTGACGACAAGGACCGTGTCGTCATCAAGAGCGACGGCAACGCCGCCTACATCGCCGGCGACATCGCGTACTACCGCGACAAGCGCAACCGCGGCTTCAACCTGTGCATCTACATGCTCGGCGCCGACCACCACGGTTACATCAGCCGCCTCAAGGCCGCCGCGGCCGCGCTGGGCGACGATCCGGCCACCGTCGAGGTCCTCATCGGCCAGATGGTGAACCTGGTCAAGGACGGCAAGCCGGTGCGCATGTCGAAGCGTGCGGGCACGGTCATCACCCTCGACGACCTCGTCGACGCCGTGGGCGTCGACGGCGCGCGGTATTCGCTGATCCGTTCGTCGGTGGACGTGAACATCGACATCGACCTGGACCTGCTGACCAAGCAGTCCAACGACAACCCGGTGTACTACGTGCAGTACGCGCACGCCCGGATGTCGGCGTTGGCGCGCAACGCCGCCGACCTGGGCGTGGTGTCCTCGCTCGATCACCTCGACCTGCTCGATGACCCGGCCGAGGGTGAATTGATCCGCACCATCGGGGATTTCGACGAGGTCGTGGCCACCGCGGCCACACTGCGCGAGCCGCACCGCGTCTGCCGCTACCTCGAGGTCCTGGCCGGCACCTACCACCGCTTCTACGCCAAGTGCCGCGTCCTTCCCCAGGGCGACGAAGAGGTGGCCGACATCCACCGCGCCCGGCTCGCCCTGTGCGAGGCCACCCGCCAGGTCCTGGCGAACGGCCTCGGACTGGTCGGTGTCAGCGCTCCGGAGCAGATGTGAGCGCGCACCCGGCCGGCCCGCGGCACGCCGAACTCCTGGCCGCGCCGCACCTCGCGCAGCGCCCGAACGATCCGGCCGTCCTCGCCGCCCTGCCTCCCCAGGTATGGCCGCGCAACGCCGCCCGCGACGAGTCGGGTGAGCTGCGGATCGCCGGCGTGCCGGTGAGCGAGCTGGCCGCCGAGTTCGGCACCCCGGCGTTCATCGTCGACGAGGCCGACTTCCGGTCCCGGTGCCGCGACATGATGGCGGCCTTCGGCCCCTACGGCCGGGTGCACTACGCATCGAAGGCCTTCCTGTGCACCGAGGTCGCGCGCTGGGTGAACGACGAGGGTCTCTCCCTCGACGTGTGCAGCGGCGGCGAACTCGCCATCGCGCTCCGTGCCGGTTTCCCCGCGGAGCGAATCGCGTTGCACGGCAACAACAAGAGCCCCGAGGAGCTGGCCGCGGCGGTCGACGCCGGTATCGGGCACGTGGTTCTCGACTCGATGATCGAGATCGACCGGCTCGACGCGATCTCGGGCGAGCGGGGAGTCGTCACCGACGTGCTCGTCCGCGTCACGGTCGGTGTGGAGGCCCACACCCACGAGTTCATCTCCACAGCCCACGAGGACCAGAAATTCGGCTTCGCCCTCGCCGGCGGCGTCGCGATGGACGCGATCCGTCGGGTCTTCGCGACCGACAACCTCCGCCTCGTCGGTCTGCACAGCCACATCGGCTCGCAGATCTTCGACATGGACGGCTTCGAGCTCGCCGCCCACCGTGTCCTCGGCCTGCTCCACGATGTCGTCGACGAGTTCGGCGTCGAGAAGACCTCGCAGATGTCGATCGTGGATCTCGGTGGCGGACTGGGTATCTCGTACCTCGAAGAGGAGCGCCCGCTGCCGGTGGACAAGGTCGCCGAAACTCTCGCCGACATCGTCCGCCGCGAATCCGAAGCCGTCGGTCTGCCGATGCCGATCATCGCCGTCGAGCCCGGCCGCGCGATCGCAGGTCCCGGCACGGTCACGCTCTATCGTGTGGGCACCGTCAAGGACGTGGCGCTCGGCGGCGGTGCCACCCGCCGCTACATCTCCGTCGACGGCGGGATGAGCGACAACATCCGCACGGTCCTGTACCAGGCCGAATACGACGTCCGGCTGGTCTCGCGGGTGTCCGACGCACGTGCGGTCGTCTGCCGCGTCGTCGGGAAGCACTGCGAGAGCGGCGACATCGTCATCAAGGACTGCTGGCTGCCCGAGGATCTGGGTCCCGGCGACCTGATCGCGGTCGCCGCCACCGGCGCCTACTGCTACTCGATGTCGAGCCGGTACAACATGACCATGCGGCCGCCGGTCGTGGCCGTGGCCGATGGGGCAGCACGCCTGATGCTGCGGCGCGAGACCATCGACGACTTCCTCAGCCTGGAGGTGGGCTCGTGACCGGATCTGTTCAGAACGCAAGCGACACAAGCGAGGTGAATGCCGTGCGACCCATCGGGGTGGCGGTACTCGGGATGGGCAACGTCGGTGCCGAGGTGGTGCGCATCATCACCGACAACGCCGACGACCTGCGAGCGCGCGTGGGCGCACCGGTGGAGATCCGGGGCGTCGCGGTGCGAGATCTCAGCCGGCCGCGCAAGATCGGCCAGGAACTGCTGACCGACGATCCCGCGTCGCTGATCGCACGCGACGACGTCGACATCGTCGTCGAACTGATGGGCGGCATCGACCCGGCCCGTGCGCTGATCCGCACCGCGCTCGAGAGCGGCAAGTCGGTCGTCACGGCCAACAAGGCGCTGCTGGCCGAGTACACCGGTGAACTCGCGAGCGCGGCCGCCGAGGCGAAGGTCGACCTCTACTTCGAGGCAGCGGTCGCCGGTGCGATCCCGGTCATCCGCCCGCTGATGCAGTCGCTCGCCGGCGACACCGTCGAGCGCGTCGCCGGAATCGTCAACGGCACCACCAACTTCATCCTGTCGGAGATGGACGAGACCGGCGCCGACTACGCCGACACCCTCGCCGAGGCGGGCCGTCTCGGATACGCCGAAGCCGATCCGACCGCCGACGTCGAGGGTTACGACGCGGCGGCCAAGGCCGCGATCCTCGCGTCGATCGCCTTCCATTCGCGGGTCACCGCCGCCGACGTCCACCGCGAGGGCATCTCCTCGGTGACCGCGGCCGACCTGGTCGCCGCGAAGAAGTTCGACTGCACGATCAAGCTGCTCTCGATCTGCGAGCGGGTGCGCGACGTCGACGGCTCCCAGCGGGTCTCGGCGCGCGTGTACCCGGCGCTGATCCCGCTGACCCACCCGCTCGCCACCGTCAACGGGGCGTTCAACGCGGTGGTCGTCGAGGCGGAGAACGCCGGCCGGTTGATGTTCTACGGCCAGGGTGCCGGTGGTTCGCCCACCGCCTCGGCCGTGCTCGGCGACATGGTGATGGCTGCGCGCAACCGTGTCCACGGCGGACGGGGTCCGCTGGAGTCCACCTATGCGTCGCTGCCGATCGCCCCGATCGACGACGTGTTCACCCGCTACTACATCTCGATGCGCGTGGCCGACCGCCCGGGCGTCCTCGCCCAGGTCGCCGGTGAGTTCACCAAGCGTTCGGTGAGCATCGCCGCGGTACGCCAGGAAGGTGCGGGAGACGACGCGCGCCTGATCGTGGTCACCCATCGGGCCCCGGACCGCGCGCAGTCGGACTGCGTTGCGGCGCTAGAAGACATGGACGCCGTCATCAAGGTGTCGAGTGTGTTGCGATTGGAAGGTACCGATGACTGAGACGACTCCTGCGCCTGTGCACCGCGCGTGGCCCGGCCTGATCGAGGCATACCGTTCGCGGCTGCCCGTCGCCGACGACTGGAAGGTCGTCACCCTGCTCGAGGGTGGCACCCCCCTGATCAGCGCCCCGCATCTGTCGTCGCTGACCGGTTGCGAGGTCTACCTCAAGGTCGAGGGTCTCAACCCGACCGGCTCGTTCAAGGACCGTGGCATGACCATGGCCGTGAGCAACGCGGTCAACAACGGCAAGACCGCCGTGTTGTGTGCCTCGACGGGCAACACCTCCGCCTCGGCGGCCGCCTACGCCACCCGCGCCGGGATCACCTGTGCGGTGCTCATCCCGCAGGGCAAGATCGCCATGGGCAAGCTCGCCCAGGCGGTCATGCACGGCGCCAAGATCATCCAGGTCCAGGGCAACTTCGACGACTGCCTCGAGCTCGCCCGCAAGGCGACTGCCGAGTTCGGTGAGATCGAGCTCGTGAACTCGGTCAACCCGGCCCGCATCGAGGGCCAGAAGACGGCCGCCTTCGAGATCGTCGACGTCCTCGGCCGCGCGCCCGACGTGCACGCGCTGCCCGTCGGCAACGCCGGCAACATCACGGCCTACTGGAAGGGTTACACCGAGTACCACGCCGACGGTGTGTCGTCCTCGGTCCCGCGGATGCTCGGCGTGCAGGCCGCCGGAGCGGCCCCCCTGGTCAACGGCGCCCCGGTCAAGGAGCCGGAGACCATCGCGACCGCGATCCGCATCGGCTCGCCCGCGAGCTGGAACCAGGCCGTCGCCGCCAAGGAGGAGTCGAACGGTCAGTTCCGTGCGGCCACCGACGAGAAGCTGCTCGAGGCCTACCGCCTGATCGCGGGCAAGGAAGGCGTCTTCGTGGAGCCGGCATCCGCCGCGAGCGTGGCCGGACTCCTCGCCGCACGTGCCGACGGTTGGATCGAGGCCGGTTCGACGGTGGTCTGCACCGTGACCGGCAACGGTCTCAAGGACCCCGACACCGCGCTGGCAGGCATTCCCGAGGTCGAGGCGATCCCGGTCGATCCGGTGGCGGTGGCGAATGCCCTCGGTGTCGGCTGAGTCCGCCGGGGTCGAGGAGATGACGCAGAACGGCGAGATGACCGAACCCGGGGTGGCGACACGTCAGCTGCCCGTGGGTGTCTCGGCGCGCGTCCGGGTGCCGGCGTCGAGCGCGAACCTCGGACCGGGATTCGACTGTCTGGGCATCGCTTTGGGCATCTACGACGAGGTGATCGTCGAAACCGTCGACGACGGCATCGTGCTGGACATCGAGGGGGAGGGGTCGGCCGACGTTCCGCGCGACGAGTCCCACCTCGTCGTGCGCGCCCTCAACCGCGGTCTCACCCACGCCGGCGTGTCCGCGCCCGGCCTGAAGTTGCGCTGCGTCAACCAGATACCGCATTCGCGGGGCCTCGGTTCATCGGCGGCGGCCGCGGTCTCCGGCCTCGCTGCGGCCTCCGGTCTGATCTCGGCCGCGGGGTTCGGCGCCGGGTTGTCCACCGACGAACTGGTCCAGTTGTCCAGTGAGTTCGAGGGACACCCCGACAACGCCGCCGCGAGCGTCCTCGGTTCGGTCGTCGTGACCTGGACGGAGACCACCGACGACGTGAACTCGTATCACGCCCACCGGCTGTCGGTTCACCCCGACGTGTGCGCGACCGTCTTCGTCCCCGACACCGAGTCGTCGACGTCGTTCACCCGCGGTCTGCTGCCGGACGAGGTGCCGCGCGCCGATGCGGTCTTCAACCTGAGCCGGGCTGCGCTCGCTGTCGTGGCGCTGACCTCCGACCCGCGTAATCTCATGGCCGCCTCGGCCGACCGGTTGCACCAGCCCTATCGTGCTTCGGCGATGGTGCCGACCAGCGAACTCGTCGCCGAACTGCGCGCGCGCGGACATGCCGCGACGGTCTCCGGCGCCGGGCCCACGGTGCTCGTGCTGGGTACCTCGCCGATCCCGGCCGACATCCGACTGCTCGCGCAAGGACTCGGTTTCACCACGCATTCGGTGGCCATCGCCGGCGGCGTGGACATCAGCGCGGGCTGAGTTCGACGCTCCTCGCGGTGGAGGCGTTTCGTCACGGAGCGCCCGGGGAATACCCGACGTGCAACGCACGTTGGGAACGAGGTGTTCAGCGGTGTCCAGCCGAGGATCACAACCTCCGATCGATGTCTCCATTTGGCACTTTCGGCGTGTTGCCCCTATCATGCGAACGGGGTTAACATATTCTGGTCTAGCCGCGCGGGCTTGTCCCGCCGTGCTTCTCATCCATCACCGATCGGGGCCACCGATCGTATCCGGCCGGGGTCGTGGGTCTCTGTCGACGGTGCCGAAGCACGGGTGGCTCCCGAGCACGCTCGCAGCGGGACCGAACATCTCTCTGACCGTTCACCCCCTACCGTCCAACGCGGACGGACTCCCTCGCGTACACAGCAGGGAAACGTAGACCTCTCGCAGCTTCCGTCTGCGGGAGGAACGAAAGGACTTCCGTGACAGATACGGACCTGATCACCGCACCTGCCGAGCAGGAATCCGCGGGTTCGGCCGGCCCTGACTCGGGGCAACCGGCCAAGACACGCGCTCGTGCAGCACGTACCGGCCTGTCCGGCATGGTGCTTAGCGAGCTGCGGACCGTTGCCGGTGAACTCGGCATCAAGGGCACCTCCGGGATGCGCAAGGGCGATCTGATCGCCGCCATCAAGGAGCGCCAGGGCGGCGGAGCCGCCAAGACCGCAGACGCCAAGGCCGAGGCCAAGAGCCCTGAAGCCAAGAACACCGAAGCCAAGAACACCGAGGTAAAGGCCACCGAGGGTGCCTCGGCCGAGGCCAAGGCCGACACCAAGACCTCCGAGACCCGGCGCCGGAGCGCCAAGGCCTCGTCCGAGGACGGGCAGCTGTCGATCGTCGAGTCCGCCGAAGACGGTGATTCCGGTCAGGCCTCCCGCTCGGGCAAGAAGAACGCGAACCCGGAGGCCGGCGAGCAGAACGCCGACCAGTCCACCAAGGGCGGCGAGTCGAAGGACGACGCCAAGGCGGATTCGCCGAAGGGCGGCGACTCCGAAGCCGGTGAGCAGCGCAATCGCCGCAACCGGAACCAGAACCGCGACAACCAGAACCGCGACGGTGGCCAGAGCCGCGAGGGCGGCCAGAACCGGGACAACCAGAACCGCGACGGTGGCCAGAACCGTGACGGTGGCCAGAACCGCGAGGGCGGCCAGAACCGCGACAACCAGAATCGCGACAACCAGAATCGCGACGGTGGCCAGAACCGCGGCGGCGGCCAGAACCGGGACAACCGTGACGACCGGGACGACGACGGCGAAGGCGGCGGTCGTCGCCGGGGACGCCGTTTCCGCGAGCGTCGTCGTGGGCGCGATCGTGACGGCGGCAGCCAGAACGAGCCGCAGGTTTCCGAAGACGACGTGTTGCAGCCCGTCGCCGGCATCCTCGACGTGCTCGACAACTACGCCTTCGTCCGTACCTCCGGCTACCTCGCCGGTTCCAACGACGTCTACGTGTCGATGAACATGGTGCGCAAGAACGGCCTTCGACGCGGCGACGCGATCACCGGCGCGGTCAAGGTGCCGCGCGAGGGTGACCAGCAGAACCAGCGCCAGAAGTTCAACCCGCTGGTGCGCCTCGACACCGTCAACGGCGGTGACGTGGAGGCGGCGAAGAAGCGCCCCGAGTTCAACAAGCTCACTCCGCTGTACCCGAACCAGCGGCTGCGCCTGGAAACCACACCGGAACGCCTGTCCACCCGCGTGATCGACCTGATCATGCCCATCGGCAAGGGGCAGCGTGCACTGATCGTCTCGCCGCCGAAGGCCGGTAAGACGACGATCCTGCAGGACATCGCCAACGCGATCACCGTCAACAACCCGGAATGTCACCTCATGGTGGTGCTCGTCGACGAGCGTCCGGAAGAGGTCACCGACATGCAGCGCTCGGTCAAGGGTGAGGTCATCGCCTCGACCTTCGACCGGCCGCCGTCAGACCACACCTCGGTCGCCGAGCTCGCCATCGAACGTGCCAAGCGTCTCGTCGAGAGCGGCAAAGACGTTGTGGTGCTTCTGGACTCGATCACCCGTCTGGGTCGTGCGTACAACAACGCATCGCCGGCGTCGGGCCGAATCCTCTCCGGTGGTGTCGATTCGACCGCGCTGTACCCGCCGAAGCGATTCCTCGGTGCGGCTCGAAACATCGAGAACGGCGGATCGCTGACCATCATCGCCACCGCGATGGTCGAGACCGGTTCGACCGGTGACACGGTCATCTTCGAGGAGTTCAAGGGCACCGGCAACGCCGAGCTCAAGCTCGATCGCAAGATCTCCGAGCGTCGCGTGTTCCCCGCGGTCGACGTCAACCCGTCGGGCACCCGCAAGGACGAGCTCCTGCTCTCGCCCGATGAGTTCGCGATCGTCCACAAGCTGCGTCGTCTCCTGTCCGGTCTCGACTCGCAGCAGGCGATCGACCTGCTCATCAGCCAGCTGAAGAAGACCAAGACGAACATCGAGTTCCTGATGTCGGTCCAGAAGACCGCTCCGGGAGCCGGTGGCAACGACGACTGACAGTCGACGAACCACCCGACGGCCCTGTCCCGCATCACGCGGGCCAGGGCCGTCGGTCTTTGTGTCTCTGCTGCCTGAGTACCGAGCGTGCGAGCGTATCCGCCCCTGAGTAGCGAGCTTGCGAGCGTATCCGCTCCCTGAGTAGCGAGCTTGCGAGCGTATCCGCTCCCTGAGTAGCGAGCTTGCGAGCGTATCGAAGGGTCACCAGGCCTTCGTGGCTTGTCGACTTCGACACGCTCCTTCGTCGCTACTCAGCCCGCCGGCTTGCGCTCCTCGCGCCTCAGGCAGCCAAAGGGTCAGGAAGCCAGATCGCCGGTCAGGTGATCCCACGCCTCGACGGTGGCGCGGGACACGGCGCCGACGTGCGTGACGACGAGACAGCAGCGCCCGCGCCGGTCGTAGAACTCTAGGGCGGCAGTGGGGCCCCAGGCTCCTTCTGACCAGGTGACCCAGCACTGTTCGACGTGGGTGAAGTTGATCATCACCCGAGACGCGCCGGACGCGAGGACCATCTGCCCGCGGTGCTCGCGGGCGCCGTCGAGCCGGTCCTGGCGCATCTGCATGCATCCGGGCGCTGCGGCGGCGAGGGTGACCGTCATCCCCAGCAGCGCGGCGTGCTCGAGTGCGGCGATGATCCGACGCGGATCGACGCGGGTGCCGCGCGAGCCACGGCCCTCGGCCAGCGACTGGAGCCGAGAGGTGCCGCCGTCGAGCAGGACCGAGTCGAAGAGCCCGACCTGGTCGCCGTCGTGGCGGTCGGGGAGTGCGGCCGGGATGTACTCGGGTCCGTAAAACGTCGGGACGGGCGTGGGTTCCGAGCCGTGAATCGCCGCCATCGAGGTGGACAGGCTCAGCGACTCGAAGGCGAGGCGGTCGGAGTTCTCGGTCAGGTAGGTCGCGTGCGCGGTGTCGCCGCTCGCGTCGAACAGGCGCAGCGTGGGCGGGACCTGGGCGGCGGGATCGGTCTGCAGCGTCGACGACAACCGAGAGGGGTTGAGGCGCAACGAGATCCGTTCAGGACCGATAGCGAGGGGGCCACCCAGCGGGGTGGGGATTCCGTGAACGCCGACCGCATTCATGATCACCGGTCCGGCGACCGTGACACCGACGACCTCGGCGAGCGAGGGGAGTCGCGCGGCGATCGCGCCGATGTCCGAACTGACCGCGGACTCGCCGAAACCCGGTGTCGCGAGGAGGGTCTCGAGGTCGCTCGGCCGGATCGGGTCGTCGGTGGGGTCGGGCACGGCGCGCAGATCTCGCCGGAGTCGGCTCAGTAGACGTCGCGGGCGTAGCGGCCCGCGGCGCGGAGTGCGTCGACGTAGTCGCGCGCGGCGTCGGAGTCGAGACCGCCGTGCTGGGCGACGATCTCATGGAGAGCCGCGTCGACGTCGCCGGCCATCGTGGCGGCATCACCGCACACGTAGACGTGGGCGCCCTTCTCGAGCCAGGCGAACAGGTCCGCGCCGTTCTCGCGCATGCGGTCCTGGACGTAGACCTTGTGGTCCTGGTCCCGCGAGAACGCGAGGTCCAGCCGATCCAGCAGGCCGTCGGTGACGAAGCCGTCGATCTCGTCGGCGTAGAGGTAGTCGGTGTCGCGATGCTGGTCGCCGAAGAACAGCCAGTTCGATCCGGTCGACCCGGTGGCCGCGCGGTGATGGAGGAAAGCGCGGAACGGGGCGATCCCGGTTCCCGGACCGATCATGACGGCCGGGACGTCGCCCTCCGGAAGACGGAACGTCTTGTTGGGGGTGATGAAGACGTTCACGGTGTCACCGGGCGCGCACCGGTCGGCGAGGTGCGTCGAGCAGACACCGCCGCGTTCGCGGTCGCCGGCGACGTAGCGCACGGTGGCCATCGTGATGTGCACGGTCCCCGAGTGAACGGCGGGGCTCGAGGAGATCGAGTACTCGCGGTGGGCGAGCGGGCTGAGTTCCTCGAGGAGTTCCTCGGGTGCGAAGACCATGGTCGGATCGATGTTCAGCAGGTCGAGGACGTCACGGCCGTGGAGCCAGGTGTCGAGCGCCTGAGCGTCGTCGGCCTCGATCAGGCGGGTCAACTCGGCATGGTCGGTGCGCTCGGCCACCGCCCTGGCCAGGTACTTCGATGGGCAGCCGATCTCGTAGCGCGTGGTCAGGGCCTCGCGGAGGCTGTAAGTGGCCTTCCGGTCGGCGATGATCTCGTCGCCGACCGCTCCCAGGCGCTCGAGAAGGAGATCCACCAGGGCGGGATCGTTGACCGGCGTGATGGCGATGCCGTCGCCCGGTTCGTAGGTGATGCCGCTGTCGCCGAGGGAGATCTCGACGTGGCGCACCTCCTTGGCCGATCCCGGACCGGACAGGATGGTGTTGGTCACGATCGTCGCCGGGTAGGGGTTCCGCCGGTTCCACGGCGACCGGGCCGACTTGCGCCGTGCCGGGGCGGACTGCTGCGTCGACGACTCATCCGGGGTGGTGCTCAGTGGAGTGCTGGTACCGGCCGAAGCGGCGTCGTACATCGAGAATCCTTCGTGGTCGGAGAGGTGATGCCAAGAGATTGGCCGTCGGCCACGGTACTACTCTTAGGGCACCCTCCACGACCCTCCGGAGGTGTGATATTCACCCGGGAATCAAATCGCGATCCGTGCCGTTGACCAACCTGCGACCGCTGCGTCCGCGATTTCCGTCGCGAACGGCACACATGGCATACTGAGCGGTCGAGTCCGGTTCCGGTTCACACCGTCGAGAGGCGACGGTGACCCGGCGGCCACAGAAAGGGACGCACCAGACATGAAGCAGGGAATCCACCCCGAGTACGCGGCGACCACCGTCGTCTGCGGCTGCGGCAACACGTTCGAGACCCGCAGCACCGCTGCCAACGGTCGTATCAACGTCGAAGTCTGCTCGCAGTGCCACCCGTTCTACACGGGCAAGCAGAAGATCCTCGACACCGGCGGCCGTGTCGCCCGGTTCGAGAAGCGCTACGGCAAGCGCACCAAGTAGACCACGCTGCGACGCCCGCCCGACGCCCAGTCGGGACGGGCGTCGTTTGTGTTTGACCAGGTCTTTTCTCTCCCCAGGTTCTCGCCGACCATGTTCTTCCGCGGTGAGTTCCCTCTTCCAAGTGAGGTTTGCAGTGAGTACGCAGAGTCCGTCGGCCATCGATGACATCCTGGCCGAGCACTCCGGCCTCGAGCGTCAGCTCGCCGATCCCTCGCTGCACGACGATCCCGCTGCCGCGCGCCGGGTGGGAAAACGGTTTGCCGAGCTCGCCCCGGTGATGTCGACCTACAACAAGCTCAAGGCGGCACGCGAGGATCTGGAGGCGGCACGTGAGCTCGCGGCGGACGATTCATCGTTCGCCGCCGAGATCCCTGCCCTCGAGGCGACCGTCGAGGAACTCGACGCGACGCTCACCGACCTGCTCGCCCCGCGTGATCCCCACGACAGCGACGACGTGGTCCTCGAGATCAAGTCCGGCGCCGGCGGCGAGGAGTCCGCGCTGTTCGCCTCCGACCTCGCACGCATGTACCTCAAGTACTGCGAGCGGCACGGCTGGAAGGTGCAGACCCTCGGCGTCACCGAATCCGACCTCGGCGGCTACAAAGAGGCGACCTTCTCGATCAAGTCCAAGGAGGCCGTCCGCGACGGGGTGTGGTCGCGACTCAAGTTCGAGGGCGGCGTGCACCGCGTGCAGCGTGTGCCGGTGACCGAGTCCCAGGGACGTATCCACACCTCGGCGGCCGGTGTGCTCATCTACCCCGAGCCCGAAGAGGTGGCCGAGGTCGCGATCGACGAATCGGACCTGCGCATCGACGTCTACCGGTCGTCGGGCAAGGGCGGTCAGGGTGTCAACACCACGGACTCGGCAGTCCGTATCACGCACCTGCCCACCGGCATCGTCGTGACCTGCCAGAACGAGCGGTCGCAGCTGCAGAACAAGGCCCGCGCCATGCAGGTGCTCGCCGCCCGCCTCCAGTCGGCGGCGGAGGAGGAGGCCGAGGCCGCGGCCGCGGAGGGTCGTGCTGCGCAGATCCGCACCGTCGACCGCTCCGAGCGCATCCGCACCTACAACTTCCCCGAGAACCGCATCACCGATCACCGCATCGGCTACAAGGCCAACAACCTCGACGCCGTTCTCGCCGGGGACATGGACAACCTCCTCGACGCGCTCGTCGCCGCCGAGCGCCAGGCCCGCATGGAAGCCGAATAACCCGATGTCGGACGCGCCGGCCCGGGTGGCCGACGAAATCCGCAGAGCCACCGCACAACTGGTAGCAGCCGGAATCGACTCGGCACGACGCGATGCCGAATGGCTGATGTCGCACGTCCTCTCGTGTGACCCCGGCCGCCTGATCGTCATCGACACCATCGACGACGCACGCGTCCGTGAGTTCCGGACGGCGATCGACCAGCGGGCGCGTCGAATCCCGTTGCAGCACATCGTCGGAACCGCGGCGTTCGGTCCGCTCGAGTTGGCCGTCGGCCCGGGCGTGTTCATCCCGCGACCGGAGACCGAGTATCTGCTCGAATGGGCGGCGTCCGCCGCTGCGCCCATGGCCGACCCGGTACGCATCGTCGATCTCTGCAGCGGTAGCGGCGCCCTGGCCATCGGCCTGGCGACGCTGGTCCGTTCCGCGCGCGTCACGGCCGTCGAGATTGACGACGCCGCGTTGAAGTGGTTGCGGCGCAACGTTTCCGAGGCGCCGTCCGGAGTTCGGGAACGGCTCGACGTGGTGGCCGCGGACGTCACCGATGCCGATCAGATCGGCCGCGCGATCCCGGCGGGGAGCGTCTCGATCGTCGCGACCAACCCGCCCTACGTCCCGCTGCGGTCCGAGGTCGGTCCCGAGGTGGACCACGACCCGGCGCGCGCGGTCTTCGGCGGCGACGACGGGATGAGCGTCATCGTCCCGATGGTGCCGGTCATCGCGACCATGCTCGCCCCGGGCGGTCTCGTCGGGATCGAACACGACGACACGACCTCGGATGCCGTCGTCGACTGCCTGCGCGCCCACGGCGGGTTCGACGAGGTGACCGCCCGTACGGATCTGGCCGGGCGACCGCGCTTCGTCACCGCCCGCCGCGTCGGCTGAGGCGCGTCTGCCGGAATGCACCACCGGGGGCATGAAAGGATGGACCGGTGAGCATTGTTTTCGACTGCAACGATCCGCAGAGCCGTTCGGCGGGCATTCGCGCGGCCGTCGGGGCGGCGAAGGCGGGACGCCTGGTGGTGGTCCCCACCGACACGCTCTACGGAGTCGGTTGCGATGCCTTCGATTCCGACGCCGTCGGCTCGCTGCTCGCGGCCAAGCACCGCGGCCGGGACATGCCGGTGCCGGTCCTGGTCGGCTCATGGCATTCCATCGACGGACTCGTGCTGTCCGTCCCGCAGGCTGCCCGCGACCTGATCGAGGCGTTCTGGCCCGGCGGGCTGAGTCTCGTTGTCCGTCAGGCACCGTCGCTCGCCTGGGATCTCGGTGACACCGACGGCACGGTCATGCTGCGCATGCCGCTGCATCCGGTCGCGATCGAGCTGCTGCGTGAGGTCGGGCCGATGGCGGTGTCGAGCGCGAACGTGTCGGGCAGCCCGCCCGCCACCACTGTCGACGAGGCCCGGGAACAGCTCGGCGACAAGATCTCGGTGTACCTCGACGGCGGGCCTGCGCCGATCGCCCAGGCGTCGACGATCGTCGACGTGTCGGGCGCGCAGCCACGCGTCCTGCGTGAGGGTGCCATCACGATCGAGGCCGTCGCCGAGGTCCTCGACGTCGACCCCGACTCACTGCGTGGTTGAGATGCCGTCGGGCATCGGTTCGACGGGTGACCCGCAGATCGACATGCTGATCGAGCGGGAATCATCCCGCCGGCGCACGTGGCTCCAGCTGCTCGCGAGCGAGACCGAACCGACTGCGGGGGTGCGGGCCGCGATGGCCTCGACCTTCGACTCGAAGTACGCCGAGGGGCGCCCCGGGTCGCGCTATCACGGTGGTTGCGAGATCGTCGACGAACTCGAGGAACTCGCGATCAGCCGGGCGCGGGAACTCTTCGGCGCCGACCACGTCGACGTCCAGCCGCTGTCGGGGAGCGCGGCGAATCTCGCCGTCCACGCGGCGTTCGCCCAGCCGGGGGACCCGGTGCTCGCGCTGCGGCTCGAGCACGGCGGGCACCAGACCCACGGTTCGCGCGCCAACTTCTCCGGTCGCTGGTTCTCGCCGCTGCACTACGAGGTGCGCCGCGACACCGAGCTCGTCGACTACGACCAGGTCAGGGAACTCGCCCTGGTGCATCGGCCGCGGATGCTGGTGGCCGGCGCCACGACGTATTCGCGTTCTTTCGACTACCCGCTGCTGCGCGAGATCGCCGACGAAGCGGAGTGCATCCTCCTGGTCGACGCGGCGCACCTCGCCGGACACGTTGCCGCCGGGCTGCTCCCGTCGCCGGTGCCGCACGCCGACGTCGTCACCTTCTCCACCAACAAGGTCTTTCGCGGGCCCCGCGGCGGCGTCATCCTGGCGCGCGCCGAGCACGCCGACGCGTTGCGTAAAGCGGTCCATCCGTTCATCCAGGGCGGCCCGTCCATGCACGCGATCGCCGCGAAGGCCGTCGCCTTCCACGACGCCGGAACCAGGGAGTTCGCCACCTATGCGGGTGCGGCCGTGCGCAACGCCGGCGACCTCGCCGATGCGTTGACCGCGCGCGGGCTGCGGGTGGTCTCCGGGGGCACCGACACCCATCTCGCGGTTGTCGACGTCGAGGCGCTCGGCATCTCCGGAACCGAGGCGCAGGATCGTCTCAATCGATCGGGGATCGTGGTCGACAAGGCTGTTCTGCCCTTCGACGAGCGCCCCGTCGCCGAGGGATCGGGCATCCGGATCGGCACCCCGGCGGCCACCTCCCGGGGCCTGACCCCGGAGATGATCCCGGCGGTCGCCGACGCGATGCTGGCCGCGATGACGACCGACGATCTCTCGACGCACGACCGGATCCACCGTGAGATCAGAGGATTCGCATGCGGGTAGCGTTGTCCGGGTGTCCGATACGTCCCCAGCGACCTCGACGGCCGCAGCGGTGAGCCGATGATCGACGCCGCCCCGGTGGTGCTCGCGGCCGCGACCGACGGGGGAGGGGCCGGTGTCCCGCTGCGCGAGTTGCTGCTCGTCGGCCTGACCGCCGCCGCGATGACGTATCTGCTGACCTCGGCGGTGCGGGTGTTCGCGATCAAGGCCGGCGCGGTCGCCGTGCCGCGCGTCCGCGACGTCCATGTGATCCCGACCCCGCGACTCGGTGGTCTCGGCATGTTCGGCGGGGTGGTGGCCGGTATCGCCCTCGCCGCCAACCTGCCCGCTCTCAACCGACTGTTCGCCTACACCACCGACATGACCGCGGTGATCACGGCGGGCACGGTGATCGTCCTGGTCGGCGTCGTCGACGACCGGTGGGGCCTCGACGCGCTGACGAAGTTCGTCGGCCAGCTCACCGCCGCCGGGGTGCTCGTGCTCCTCGGTATCTCCTGGATCCAGGTGCCGGTGCCGTTCGCCGACATCGGAACCATCGTGCTCGATCCGCTCCAGGCGGGCCTCCTCACCGTGGCGGTCACGGTGGCGACGATCAACGCGATCAACTTCGTCGACGGTCTCGACGGTCTCGCCGCCGGGCTGGGACTCATCGCCGCGGCGGCGATCTGCATGTTCTCCCTCGGCCTGCTCCGTGATCAGGGTGGCGACGTCAGCTACTACCCGCCGGCCCTCATCGCCGTCGCACTCGCGGGGGCCTGCCTCGGCTTCCTGCCGCACAACTTCTCGCCTGCCCGGATCTTCATGGGTGACTCCGGGGCGATGCTGATCGGGCTCATGCTGGCGGCCGCCTCGACGAGTGCGTCCGGCCGTATCGCGGTCAACGCCTACGGCCCAGCCGACATCTTCACCCTGCTGTCACCGCTGATCCTCGTCGCGGCCGTGGTCTTCATCCCGATGCTCGACATGCTGCTCGCGGTGATCCGCCGGACCCGCGCCGGAGTCGGTTTCTACACACCCGACAAGATGCACCTGCACCACCGGTTGCTCGAACTCGGTCATTCCCAGCGCCGCGTCGCGCTTATCATCTACCTCTGGGTCGGTGTCCTGGCCTTCTCCGCCGCGGCGAGCACCCTGTTCCCGCTGTCGGTGGTCGCGCCGATGTTCGGCGGGGGACTGGTGGTGGCACTGCTCGTCACCATGGCGCCGCGACTACAGCGCCGGTTCGCCGAGCTCAGGACCTCGACGAAAGCCTTTCGATGAGGTGCTCGGGGTCGACCGGTGATGTCCGGTTCCGACCGAGCGCACCCTTGGTAAGGGCACGATAAATCTGGTGTACTATCGGCCGTAGTAGTTGTGGCCCGGGCGCCGACGGATCTCGCCGGCGGTTCTCGCGAGCCTCGACTCGTACCCCCCGGTAAGACCTTCGGGGTGGTGTTGGTAGGGTCACACCAAACGCGAGCTGTTGCATGGCGGCCACTGGCTGCTGCACGCACGCGGGTGCCCCGTGCCGTCGGTATGGATTCAACGAGCTGAGGAGAGGGACATGGAGACATCTGCCCCTGATTCAGCCCCCGTCTATCCGCAGGCGCCCACCGGTCTGCGTCGCCCGGCACTCATCGCCGGCGGCGTGACGCTCGTGGTCGCGGTGGTCTCGATCCTCGTCGGTCATCCCCTCTTCGCAGTGTTCTTCCTGCTCGGAGTCGCGGGAATCCTCGTCAACGCACTGCTCGTGAAGCGTGCCGTCGACACGGTCACCGCCGAGTTGAACCCCCGTAAAACCGCTCTTGCTCTCAACTCCGCCATGCGACTCGGTGCCATCACGGTGCTCGCTCTGCTGGCGGCGTTTCTGGTCCAACCCGACGGGTTGGGCGCGATGTTCGGACTCGCCATCGGCCAGGTGGTCTTGGTGCTGAACACGGTCATTCCGGTGATGAAAGGACTTCGTAGCCAACCATGACGACCGCCTTCTACCTAGCCGCAGAGGATGGCGAACCAGCCATTCAGGTGGGTCATTACACCAAGTTCGAGCTCTTCGGACTGACCTTCAATCTGGAAACCATCATCGCGACTGCGCTCGCGGCGTTGATCATGCTCGCGCTGGCCTTCTACCTGAAGTCCAAGGTCACCTCGACCGGCGTCCCCTCGGGTGTGCAGCTCTTCTGGGAAGCAGTCACGATCCAGATGCGCGGACAGGTCGAGAGCGCGATCGGCATGAAGGTCGCTCCGTACGTCCTCCCGCTCGCGGTCTCGCTGTTCACCTTCATCCTGATCTCCAACTGGCTGTCGGTCCTGCCGGTCCAGGTGGGTCACCACGAGATCCTCAAGCCGCCGGCCGCGGACGTGAACTTCGCCTACGCGCTCGCCCTCTTCGTCTTCGTCTGGTACCAGATCGCCGGCTTCCGGGCCCGCGGCCTGCTGGGTCACCCGGCTCGCATCGTGAAGGGCCACGTCGCCTTCCTCGCGCCGATCAACGTGATCGAGGAGTTCACCAAGCCGATCTCGCTCTCGCTGCGACTCTTCGGCAACGTGTTCGCCGGCAGCATGATGGTCGCCCTGATCGCCCTCTTCCCGCCGTACATCATGTGGGCGCCCAACGCGATCTGGAAGTCCTTCGAGTTGTTCGTCGGCCTGATCCAGGCGTTCATCTTCGCGCTGCTGACGATCCTCTACTTCTCGCAGTCGATGGAGACCGAGGATCACTGACCGCCCGTCCAGGGCACCTCGCGGCGGGAACGCCGCGACCACAACCGCACATGACCGACCTGCGTCGGCGCCTGTCGTCGCAGCCACAGACCTGGCACACCAGTTGTCAGCAACCGAAAGGGAAATATCACAATGGATCCTTACATTGGCCTCGGCGCACTCATCGGTGGCGGCCTGATCATGGCCGGTGGCGCCGTTGGTGCCGGTATCGGTAACGGCCTGGCCGGTAGCCAGCTCATCGCCGGTATCGCTCGCCAGCCGGAGGCTCAGGGTCGTCTGTTCACCCCGTTCTTCATCACCGTTGGTCTGGTTGAGGCCGCTTACTTCATCAACCTGGCCTTCATGGCGCTCTTCGTGTTCGCCACCCCGATCAGCGCCGGCTGATCACCGCTCTCCCTTTTGTCGCCGAGTAGAAACGACACCTCACCACAATGACGCTTGCTGCAGAGAACTTCCTGCTTCCGAATGGAACGTTCTTCGTTGTCCTGCTCATCTTCGTGATTTTGCTGCTGGTCATCCGCAAGTTCGTGGTTCCGCCGATTCAGCAGGTCCTCGAGGAGCGGGACGAGATGATCCACCGCACCGCGGAGGACAATCGGACTGCCGCCGCCGAATTCGAGGATGCGGACGTGCAGTTCCGTTCGCTCCTCAAGGAAGCGCGCGGTGAGGCCACCGCCAAGCGCGACGAAGCTCGCGCGCAGGGCCGTGAACAGCTGAACGAGATGAAGCAGCGAGCGACCGCCGAGGCCGACGCTGCCCTGCAGTCGACCAGCTCCGAGCTGGCGGCTCAGGGTGAGCAGGCGGCATCGACGGCTGCAGCTGATGTGGACACACTCGCCAAGACCCTCGCGGCGCGTGTGCTCGGTGTCGACTCGGCCACTCTTTCCGACACCCGATCGACGAGCGGAGCGGTGAACTGATGGCTGCCAACACTGAGACCGAATCCGACCAGGGCCCCATCGGCACCTGGCTCCACGACATCGGTGCTGCGTTCGACCCTGCGATCTTCATCGCTCAGCTCTTCGGCTTCGCGGTCATCATCTTCCTGCTGTGGAAGTACGTCCGCCCGCCGGTGCAGAAGATGATGCGTGATCGTCAGGAGACGGTGCGCACCCAACTCGCCGAGGCCGAAGCCGCCAAGAAGCGGGTCGCCGAAGGCCAGAAGGCCCGTGAGAAGGCCGTCGCCGAGGCCAAGGCCGAGGCGGAACAGATGAAGAAGGACGCCGCGGCCGACGCCGAGGCGATCACCTCCGACATCCGCGCCCAGGCCGATCACGAGGTCAAGCGCATCTCCGAGCACGGCCGCAACCAGGTCGCACTGGTGCGGGCGAACCTGGTTCGTCAGCTCCGTACCGACCTCGGCCTCGCCGCGGTCGACAAGGCCGGCGAACTCGTGCGCAACCACCTCGCCGACGACTCGGCCCAGGCCGCCAGCGTCGATCGGGTCATCGACGAGCTCGAGGAGATGTCGTCGGGATCGTCGTCGGCCATTCCGTCGAGCGCCAAGCTCGTCGGTCTGCACGCCATGCGTGCCGCCAGCCGCGACGCCGCTCTCGCCGTGTCGGACAAGTTCGACTCGGCTGCGGGCGACCTCGACGCTGCAGCTCTCGCCGCGGCGTCGAGTGACCTGACCTCGGCCATCAACTTCCTCGGCGAGAACCCGGTGCTGCGCAAGCGCCTGGTCGAGGACGACGAGAACGCCGCCGGCAAGAACTCTCTGGTGCACACCCTGTTCGACGGCAAGGTGGCCCCGGTGGTCGTGGAGGTCCTTGCGACCGCCTCGACTCAGCGCTGGTCGTCGTCGGGTGACTTCATCACCGCCCTGCGTCGTCAGAACTCGCTGATCGTGCTGACCGCCGCCGAGCGTGACGGGGTCATCGAGCAGGTCGAGGACGAACTGTTCCGCGTCAGCCGGATCCTGGAGGCCAACCCGCAGCTCGCGTCGCTGCTCTCCGATCACAGCAAGGATGCCGACAAGCGCGTCGACCTCCTGCAGAAGCTGGCGGGGGACAAGGTCAGTGGCCACACCTGGACGCTTCTGTCCTCGACCGTTCGCCTGCTGAACGGTCAGGCCGCCGATGTCGCCGTCGATCAGCTCGCCGAGCTGGCCGCCGCCCGACGCGGCGAATCGGTCGCCCACGTCGTGTCGGCCTCCGAGCTGGCCGACGCACAGGTCGAGCGCCTCGCGACCGTCCTCGGCGGGATCTACGGCCGCACCATCTCGGTGCAGACCGAGGTCCAGCCCGAACTGCTGGGCGGCCTGCGGATCAGCGTCGGCGACGAGGTCATCGACGCCGATGTCGCCACGCGCCTCGCGAAGGCAGCCGAGACCCTGCCGCGCTGACGCAGCTCGACCCCTGACCACCTGAACACCCAAAGCCCGAGCCCTAAAGCCTCAGAGCTAATCAAGGAAAGACGAGAACCCATGGCGGAGTTGACGATCTCACCAGACGAGATTAAGGGAGCGATCGAGCAGTACGTCTCGTCGTTCGAAGCCGAAGCGTCGCGTGACGAGGTCGGCATCATCACCGATACGTCGGACGGTATCGCTCACGTCAGCGGACTGCCCAGCGCAATGGCCAACGAGCTCCTCGAGTTCCCCGGCGGCGTCCTCGGCGTCGCGCTGAACCTCGACGAGGACGAGATCGGCGCCGTCATCCTGGGTGACTACGAGTCCCTGGAAGAAGGCCAGCAGGTCAGCCGTACCGGCAACGTGCTCTCCGTGCCGGTCGGCGACGCCTTCCTCGGCCGCGTGGTCGATCCCCTCGGCGCCCCGATCGACGGCCAGGGCGACATCGAGGCCGAAGAGCAGCGCGTCCTGGAGCTGCAGGCCGCTTCGGTGCTCGAGCGCCAGCCCGTCGAGGAGTCCCTCGCCACCGGCATCAAGGCCATCGACGCCATGACCGCCATCGGTCGCGGACAGCGTCAGCTCGTCATCGGCGACCGCAAGACCGGCAAGACCGCCGTCTGCATCGACGCCATCCTGAACCAGAAGGCGAACTGGGAGACCGGCGACCCCACCAAGCAGGTCCGCTGCATCTACGTCGCGATCGGTCAGAAGGGTTCGACCATCGCCGGCGTCAAGTCCGCTCTCGAAGAGGCCGGCGCGATGGAGTACACCACCATCGTCGCCGCCCCGGCTTCGGACTCGGCCGGCTTCAAGTGGCTCGCCCCCTACACCGGCTCGGCCATCGGCCAGCACTGGATGTACCAGGGCAAGCACGTCCTCATCGTGTTCGACGACCTGACCAAGCAGGCCGAGGCCTACCGCGCCATCTCGCTGCTTCTGCGTCGCCCGCCGGGCCGCGAGGCATACCCGGGTGACGTCTTCTACTTGCACTCGCGCCTCCTGGAGCGTTGTGCAAAGCTCTCCGACGAGCTCGGCGGCGGCTCGATGACCGGTCTGCCGATCATCGAGACCAAGGCCAACGACGTCTCGGCGTTCATCCCGACCAACGTCATCTCGATCACCGACGGCCAGGTCTTCCTGGAGTCGGACCTCTTCAACAAGGGTGTCCGCCCGGCCATCAACGTCGGCACCTCGGTGTCGCGCGTCGGTGGTGCCGCACAGACCAAGGGCCTCAAGAAGGTCTCGGGTTCGCTGCGTCTGGAGCTGGCCCAGTTCCGCGAGCTGGAAGCCTTCTCGGCCTTCGCCTCCGACCTCGACGATGCGTCGAAGGCGCAGCTCGAGCGCGGCGCCCGCTGGGTTGAGATGCTCAAGCAGGACCAGTACAGCCCCTTCTCGGTCGAGGATCAGATCGTCTCGATCTACCTCTGCGGTGAGGGCCACTACGACTCGGTCCCCGTCGACGACGTGCGCAACTTCGAGACCCAGCTGCTGAGCCACCTGCACCACAACGCGAAGGGCGTCTACGACTCGATCGCCGGCGGCAAGGCGCTCGCCGACGACCAGGCCGAGGCCCTCGTCGCCGAGACCAACAAGTTCAAGAACGGCTACCTCACCCACGACGGCCGTCGCGTGGTCAACGAGGCCGAGGCGCAGGCAATGGATGCCGAGAACGTCGAGAACGAAGAGATCAAGATCCGCAAGTGATCTCAGACGTCAACGGACATTGCGATAAGGAAGGGGTGAGGGCTCATGGCCAGCATTCGTGAGCTGCGCTCACGCATCCGGTCGGTCCAGTCGACCAAGAAGATCACCAAGGCTCAGGAGCTGATCGCGACCTCGCGTATCACGAAGGCCCAGGGTCGCGTCGCGGCGGCGAAGCCGTACTCGGAAGAGATGACGACGGTGCTCTCCGAGCTCGCGAGCAACTCGGGCTACCTGGACAACCCGCTGCTGAACGAGCGCGAGAATCCCAAGCGTGCGGCGATCCTGGTGGTCACCAGCGACCGCGGCATGTGCGGTGGCTACAACGCCAACGTGCTCAAGGCGACCCGTGAACTCATCGCGCTGCTGCGCGAGGAGGGCAAGGAAGCCGTGCTGTTCGTGATGGGTCGAAAGGGTGTGGGGTTCTTCAACTTCCGCGGCCTGACCGTCTCGGACTCGTGGACGGGCTTCTCGGAGGCGCCGAAGTACATGGACGCCGCCGAGCCGACCCAGTTCCTGGTGGATCTGTTCGTGGCCGGCTCGGGCACCGAGGTCGAGCGTCCGGGTGGCGACGGCGTCCTCGAGGGCGTCGACGAGCTGCATCTGGTCTACACCCGGTTCCAGTCGATGCTGTCGCAGGTACCGGAGGTCCGCCGGGTGGCGCCGCTGGTCGTGTCCGAGGACGACGAGTCATCCGACGACACCCCGTCTCGCAACTACACGTTCGAACCGGGTGCGGATGCCCTGCTCGACGCGCTGCTGCCGAAGTACGTGGCAACGCGGGTGTACGCGGCACTGCTGGATTCGGCTGCGTCGGAGTCGGCGGCTCGCCGTACCGCCATGAAGGCGGCGACCGACAACGCCGAGGAGCTGGCCAAGACGCTGTCGCGTGAGGCCAACCAGCTCCGCCAGGCCCAGATCACCCAGGAAATCAGCGAGATCGTCGGTGGTTCGAGCGCACTGGCCAACTAGCCGCAGCGCCCCCGAGTCCTGACGACGAGAACCAATACTTCGATCAAGAGGAAGTGACCCAAGCACCATGACCGCAGCAGTAGAAAACCCCTCCGCGCAGTCGGCGGGTTCCGCCGACGGGCGGGTCGTCCGCATCATCGGCCCCGTGGTCGACGTCGAGTTCCCCCGGGGCTCGATCCCTGAGCTGTTCAACGCCCTGCACGCCGAGGTCACCCTCTCCTCGGTTGCCAAGACCCTGACCCTCGAGGTCGCGCAGCACCTCGGTGACAACCTGGTGCGCACCATCTCGATGCAGCCCACCGACGGCCTCGTCCGCGGTGCGTCGGTCTCCGACACCGGCAAGTCCATCGTCGTGCCGGTCGGCGACGTCGTGAAGGGCCACGTCTTCAACGCCCTCGGCGACTGCCTCGACAGTCCCGGCCTGGGTCGCGACGGCGAGCAGTGGAGCATCCACCGCAAGCCGCCGGCCTTCGACGAGCTCGAGGGCAAGACCGAGATCCTCGAGACCGGCATCAAGGTCATCGACCTGCTGACCCCGTACGTCAAGGGCGGCAAGATCGGTCTGTTCGGTGGTGCGGGCGTCGGCAAGACCGTCCTCATCCAGGAGATGATCACGCGTATCGCGCGCGAGTTCTCCGGCACCTCGGTGTTCGCCGGCGTCGGCGAGCGCACCCGTGAGGGCACCGACCTCCACCTCGAGATGGAGGAGATGGGCGTTCTCCAGGACACCGCCTTGGTGTTCGGTCAGATGGACGAGCCGCCGGGCACGCGTATGCGCGTGGCTCTGTCGGCGCTGACCATGGCGGAGTACTTCCGCGATGTGAAGCACCAGGACGTGCTGCTGTTCATCGACAACATCTTCCGCTTCACGCAGGCCGGCTCGGAGGTCTCGACCCTCCTCGGCCGTATGCCGTCTGCGGTGGGCTACCAGCCGACCCTGGCCGACGAGATGGGCGAGCTCCAGGAGCGCATCACCTCGACCAAGGGCCGCTCGATCACCTCGCTGCAGGCGATCTACGTCCCCGCCGACGACTACACCGACCCGGCGCCGGCGACCACCTTCGCGCACCTCGATGCGACCACCGAGCTCTCGCGTCCGATCTCGCAGTTGGGTATCTACCCCGCTGTGGACCCGCTGACGTCGACCTCGCGAATCCTCGAGGCCTCGATCGTGGGCGACGAGCACTTCCGCGTCGCCAACGAGGTCAAGCGCATCCTGCAGAAGTACAAGGAGCTGCAGGACATCATCGCCATCCTCGGTATGGACGAGCTCTCCGAAGAGGACAAGGTCACGGTGCAGCGTGCTCGCCGTATCCAGAAGTTCCTCGGCCAGAACTTCCTCGTCGCCGAGAAGTTCACCGGTCAGAAGGGCTCGGTCGTCCCGCTCGCGGACACCATCGAGGCATTCGACCGTGTCGCCAAGGGCGAGTTCGACCACCTGCCCGAGCAGGCGTTCAACAGCTGCGGTGGACTCGACGACGTGGAGGCCGCCGCCGCCAAGATCGCCGGAAAGTAGCGGTAATCCATGGCTGAGAAGTCCTTCCACGTGGAGGTTGTCTCCGCGGATTCGAGCCTGTACTCGGGCGAGGCCACGTTCCTGATCGCGCAGACCACGGTCGGCGAGCTGGGCATCCTGGCCAACCACGAGCCGCTCCTGGGCCAGCTGGTCCCGGGTGGTTTCGTGGTGATCGTCGAGGAGAACGGCAATCGCCGCGCGGCTGCTGTCGAGGGCGGATTCCTGTCCGTCACCGGCGAGGCCGTCACGGTGCTCGCGGAGTCGGCCGACTGGGCCGACGACGTCGACATCAACGCGGAGAAGACCGCACTCGAGCAGGCTGAGCCGGACTCCCCGGAGTATCACCGTGCTCACGCGCGTTTGACTGCGGCACAGCACCTTTCGAAGTAACACCCTCGCTCGCGCGACGGTCGCCTCGGCCGGTCATCGGACTCACGTCCGGTGACCGGCCGAGGTCGTTTCGCGTCCGATGTGCGTGATCTGGCATGCTGGATCCACAGCCCTTGTCCCGCTTGCCGGTCATGCCGTCCATCCTCGATCAGGATCTCGACGGCGGGTCGGACGTATGCGGTGATTGCACAGAGGAGTAGGTGATGACGCTGCTGGTCGTGTTGCTCAGTGTGCTGCTGGCGGTTGCCGTCATCGTCTGTGTGCTCCTGGCGGTGCGTCTGGCCCAGCTCCGCCGCGTGGGCACCCCGATCCTGCTGCGCACGATCCCGGCGGAGGTCGATCACGGCTGGCGACACGGCACGGTTCACTACAGCGACAATTCACTGCGCTACTACCGGCTGGCATCGCTGCGTCCGGGCCCGAACGTCACGTTTGCCCGTCAGAGCATCGAGATCGCCGGCCGTCGCCGTCCCGAGGGCACCGAGACGGAGATCCTCGAGGGCATGCTGATCCTCCAGGTACAGACCACCGGTAGGACCCCCACCATCGGCAAGGGTTCCGATAGTGCGTTCCCCGACGGCAAGGTCAAGGACGGCTACGAGCTCGCTATGGGCCCGGGCGCGGTCACCGCGTTCCAGTCCTGGCTGGAGTCGCGGCAGTCGGCACGGTCACAACGGCGTAAGAGCGCCTGATCCCGCCAGTCCGGCGGGATCCCTTCTGTAGCAGGGGCCTTTCGGCTCCCAGACGTCAGCTGTCGGACGATTCCGGACGTTGCCGGTTGCCGCCCGGCACCCACTTCACGTCGCCGAGCGTGCCGTCGGGCGCCCGGTTGGCCACACGCGACAGGATGAACAACAGGTCCGACAGTCGGTTGAGGTACTTCGCCGGCAATACGCTGGTGGTGTCCGGGTGTGCCGCCACCGCGGCCCAAGCCGAACGTTCTGCGCGGCGGGTCACCGTGCGTGCCTGGTGCAGGAGGGCCGCCAACGGGGTGCCGCCGGGGAGGATAAACGAGTCCAGCGGCGGCAGATCGGCGCCGAAGTCGTCACACCAGCCCTCGAGGGCGTCGATGTACTTCTGGGCGATCCGCAGCGGCGGGTACTTCGGGTTCTCCACGATGGGCGACGACAGGTCGGCGCCGGCGTCGAACAGGTCGTTCTGCACCGTGGACAGCACCGCGGCGATGTCGGCGGGTACATCGCCGCCGAGAGCCAGTGCCGTGCCGATCGCGGCGTTGGCCTCGTCACAGTCGGCATAGGCGACCACGCGCGGATCCGTCTTGGGAACGCGCGAGAAATCGCTCAAACCGGTCGAACCGTCGTCGCCGGTGCGGGTGTAGATCCTCGTCAGATGAACGGCCATGCGTTGAATGTACTGCGTGCGATGAGTGCCGGACGGCGGCGGATAAGGTGGCATGCGTGAGCGATCGGTTTCTGGTGACGGGCGGGGCACGTCTGTCCGGTGAGGTGTCGGTGGGTGGCGCCAAGAACAGCGTGCTGAAGCTGATGGCGGCGGCGTTGCTGGCCGAGGGGACGACGGTGCTGACGAACGCGCCGGAGATCGCGGACGTGCCGCTGATGGCCGACGTCCTGCGCGGTCTCGGTGCGGTCGTCGAGATGGACGGCGAGACCGTCTCGATCACGGCCCCGGCCGAACCGAAGTTCCACGCCGATTTCGCGGCCGTTCGTCAGTTCCGTGCCTCGGTGTGCGTCCTCGGTCCGCTGATGGCCCGGTGCCATCGCGCCGTCGTGGCTCTTCCTGGCGGTGACGCGATCGGGTCGCGGCCCCTGGACATGCACCAGGCCGGCCTGCGCGCCCTGGGTGCGACCAGTTCCATCGAGCACGGCTGCATGGTCGCCGAGGCAGACGCGCTCATCGGCGCGCCCATCGCGCTCGAGTTCCCGTCGGTGGGCGCCACCGAGAACATCCTGATGGCCGCGGTCCTCGCCGAGGGCCAGACGACCATCGACAACGCCGCCCGCGAGCCCGAGATCGTCGACCTCTGCGTGATGTTGCAGCAGATGGGTGCGCAGATCGAGGGCGCCGGCACGTCGACGTTGACCGTGAACGGCGTCGACCGCCTGCACCCCACGACTCACCGGGTGGTGGGGGACCGCATCGTCGGCGCCACCTGGGGCATCGCCGCGGCGATGACACGCGGTGACGTGACCGTCCGCGGCGTACTTCCCGAACACCTGCAGCTCGTACTCAACAAGCTCGTCGACACCGGCGCCCGCGTCGACACCTTCGACGACGGCTTCCGGGTGCGTCACGACAGCCGACCGGTCGCGGTCAACGTCTCGACGCTGCCGTTCCCCGGTTTCCCCACCGACCTGCAGCCGATGGCCATCGGCCTCGCCGCCATCTCCGAGGGCATGTCCGTCATCACCGAGAACGTCTTCGAGGCCCGGTTCCGCTTCGTCGAGGAGATGGTCCGCCTCGGGGCGGACGCACGCACCGACGGACACCATGCGGTGATCCGCGGCATCGAGAAGCTCTCGAGCGCCCCCGTCTGGTGTTCGGACATCCGCGCCGGCGCAGGCCTGGTGCTCGCGGGCCTCGTCGCCGACGGCGTCACCGAGGTGCACGACGTCGAACACATCGACCGCGGCTACCCGCACTTCGTCGAGATCCTCCGCAGCCTCGGCGGCGAGATCGAGCGCGTCTCCGACTGATTCGCGCGTGCCGACCTGTCCGATCGGACAGGTGGTACCCCCGTCCCGTTGGACCGTCCCTGTCGGCCAAGGGTCAGGACCCCTTGTGGCCGTTGTGATCTGAGCGACATTCTCGTTGTGACAGACCCAACCGTCACAAGGAGTTCACCCCCATGGCCATTGAGCTGAACCAGATCTGGGACTTCCCGATCAAAGAGTTCCACCCGTTCCCTAAGGCGAAGCTGGGCGTCGGTGCGCACGACATGCTCGGTGTCGAGGCCAAGGAACTGGGCATGACCCGTGCCCTGCTGATGACCACCGGCCTCCGCGGTTCGGGCATCATCGAGGAGCTGATCGGCAAGATCGAGTACCAGGGTGTCGACGTGGTCCTCTTCGACCAGGTGGAGTCCAATCCCAAGGACTACAACGTCATGGACGCCGCCGCGCTGTACCAGTCGGAGAAGTGCGACGGCATCATCTCGGTCGGCGGTGGTTCCAGCCACGACGCCGCCAAGGGCGCCCGCATGGTGATCGCGCACGACGGCCGCAACATCAACGAGTTCGAGGGATTCTCCAAGGCCACCAACAAGGAGAACCCGAAGCACATCGCGGTCTCGACCACCGCGGGCACCGGCTCGGAGACCTCGTGGGCGTACGTCATCACCGACACCTCGGACATGAACAACCCGCACAAGTGGGTCGCGTTCGACGACACCTGTCTGGTCGACCTCGCGATGGACGACCCGCTGCTGTACTACCCCTGCCCGGAACATTTCACCGCGTTCTGCGGCTTCGACGTCCTCGCCCACGCCAGTGAACCGTACGTCTCGCGACTGGACTTCGCGCCGTCGCTCGGCAACGCGAAGTACGCGATCGAGCTGATCGCCAAGCATCTGCGGACCGCCGTCTACGATCCCCGCAACCTCGAGGCGCGCACCGGAATGATGCACGCGCAGTACATCTCGGCGCAGGCGTTCAACTCCGGCGGTCTCGGCCTGGTGCACAGCCTGTCCCACGCGGTGAGCGCTTTCTACGACAGCCACCACGGTCTCAACAACGCCATCGCGCTGCCCCGCGTGTGGGAGTACAACCTGCCCTCCCGCTTCGAGCGCTACGCCGAGATCGCCGCGCTGCTCGGCGTCGACACCTCCAAGATGACCACCGTCCAGGCCGCCGACGCCGCGGTCGAGGAGGCCATCCGCCTGTCGAAGGACCTCGGCATCCCGGACAACTTCGGACAGCTGTCGACCAACAGCTACGAGAAGAACCGGATGAACACCGGCAAGTACGAGGGTCGCGGCGAGGGCATCGACACCTCGGAGAAGCAGATCCGCGCCATCGCCGAGCACATGATGGGCGACTGGTGCACCCCGGGCAATCCCCGCGAGAGCACCGTCGAATCGCTGATCCCGATGGTCACGCACGCCTTCACCGGCAGCTACTGATCATGCCCCCGGGCGTCGACCCCCCACGACGCCTGTGGCGGAGCAGCGCCCCGGGAGGGAGATCCCTCCCGGGGCCTGCGGTCCGTCGCTCCCCATCGATCCGACGAAGGAAGGTCTGGCGACCCGATGACGCACACCTCCACTGGTCTGGCCCGCCTGGCGGACGCCGACGAGACCGCTCGTTTCGCCTCCGCAGAGGAACTGACCGCCGCCCTGGGCGAGCAGGGATACCTGATCGGACCCGAGCTGGCGGTCGTCGTGCACCTGGCGACGCTGCTCGACCGCCCGCTGCTCCTGGAGGGGCCGGCCGGCGTCGGCAAGACCGAACTGGCCAAGGCACTGGCCGCGGCGTCGGGGCGCGAGCTCATCCGCCTGCAGTGTTACGAGGGACTCGACGACTCGCGCGCCCTCTACGAGTGGGACTACGCCCGCCAGCTGCTGCACGTGCAGATGCTGCGCGACCGCATCAGCGCCGAGTTGGCCGCGGAGACAAGCCTTGCGGCGGCTTCGGCAGCCCTGGCGCGTACCGAGGTCGGTGTGTACACCGAGGACTTCCTGGTGGCCCGGCCGCTGCTGGCCGCGATCACCTCGACCACCCCCACCGTGCTCCTCGTCGACGAGATCGATCGCACCGACGAGGCGATGGAGGCGGTCATGCTCGAGGTGCTCGCCGAACGCCAGGTGTCGGTCCCCGAACTCGGCACGTTCACCGCGCGGTCGTCGCCCTGGGTGATCCTGACCTCCAACGACACCCGTGAACTCTCGCCGGCCCTCAAGCGCAGGTGCCTGCATTTCCAGGTCGACTATCCGGACCCGGAGACCGAGCGCGCCATCGTTGCGGTGCGGGCACCCGACATCGAGGACGAGGTCATCGGCGAGGTCGTCGACCTCGCCCGGCGACTCCGCGATCTGCCGCTGCGCAAGAGTCCTTCGATCGCCGAGGTCATCGACGCCGCCCGGGCTGCGTCATATCTCAAGAGCACCGGCTCCCGCCCGGAGGTCGGTTCTGGCTCCGCTCCCGCCGACGCCGCGTTGCTCTCGTTGCTGGTCAAATTCGGCACCGACCTCGACCTCGCCCGTCGTGTGCTGTCGCCGGCCGCCGCCGACACCACCGTCGCGGAGGTCGGGGTCGACGGCACGACGCCGCAAGGATCGGTCACGGCGCGGGCGTTCGGTGCGGGCCGGGCCCGCAGCGCCGGGGTCCACGCGGGACGATGAGCGTGCTCGCGCCGCCGAAGGGAAGCATCCGCCGCGCCGAGATCCTCGACCTGCTCGCGGTCCTATTCGGGCAGGCGCTGCGCGGTGCCGGGGTCGCGGCGTCGCCCGCGGAGGTGATCGAGATCCGTCGGACGCTGGCCATCGTCGGGGGCGGCGATCTCGGCGTGCTGCGCGCGGCCCTGCGTAGCGTCTCGGTCAAATACGGTTATGAGAACGAAGGTTTCGAGCACGCCTTCGACGTCTTCTTCCTCGACGCCGACCTGCCTTCCGGTCGGGAGGCGGATCTGCCCCGGCCGCGGGGTGCCGCCGCGGACCTCCCCGACGACGTCGTCTGGGACGAGGAGTTCGAAGGGGCTGCCCGTCGCATCGGCGCCGACGAACACACCGAGGAGATCGGCGACCTGATGGCGCCCGATCCCGACGCGGGGGAGCGTCATGGCGAGAGCGCCCATCGCGAGGAGAACGACTTCACCGTCTCCGCCGGCGCCGAGCAGCTCGGCGTCGACCCGGACAGCGGTTCGGTGAGCGGGGGAGTGACCTACACGGTCGAGATCGATTCCGCCGATTCGGCAACCGTGGGTGAACTGACCGGTGCCGCGGCCCGGGTGGAGTCCACGCCGCTGGGTCTGACCGGCGCCGCCGCGATCCTGGCTGCGCTCGACGCCTACGACCCCCGCAGCGCCTACGGCACCGACGGGAACGCCGACCTCGACGACGCGCGTCGCGTCGAACTCGAACGGGCGCTCGCGGCCTTCGTCGATGCGTTCACCGCACGCCTCGAGGCGGCCGGGATCGCCATGGGCGACGCACTCGGACAGTCCGCGCCTGCGCGCACCGAGCAGGCCGACATCGACCGCGCGTGCCACCGGCTGGTCCAGCGCATGCGCGGTGCACCGCGTCGGGTGATCCGTCCCGGAGACCGCGGAACCCTCGACATCCGGGCCACCATGCGCGCGGCCGTGGCGACCGACGGGGTGCCGGCCGAACTGTGGCGGCGGCGTCCGCGGCCCGGTCCGGTGCGACTGCTGGTCCTGGTCGACGTCTCGCTGTCGGTCCGGCCGGTCACCGGGTTCATCCTGCGACTCGCCCAGACCCTGCACCGCTTCGGCGACCGGTGCGAGGTCGTCGCCTTCGTCGACCGTCCGGTGCGCGTCACCACGGCGCTCCGGGCGGCGTCCGCCGACGCCGCACTGGCCGCAGTGCTCGCCGCCGACGGCCTCGACCTGGCCGCGACAAGTGACTACGGGCAGATGTTCGCCGGGTTGCTGGGTGAGTTCGGCGACCTCATCACCCCGCGTACCTCGGTGCTCGTCGTCGGCGACGCGCGCAGCAATGGATTCGACGCGCGCACCGACCTCGTCGCCGAGATCGGTCGACGCGCGCACCGGCTCGCGTGGGTGACGCCGGAGCCGTCGCGCTACTGGTCCCAGACGGGCTGTGCGATGGCCGACTATGCCGAGCACTGCAGCGGGGTGGTCAGCGTGCGGGACGGCGCCGAGATGCTCGCGCGCTGTGATGAACTTGGTGCAGCGCTGAGGTGACGTGAGTAGCGTCGGATGTGCGGGTCGCGGACAGCGAGTCATCGGCCCGTGGTGATCGGAGGACAACGGATGCAGGGTGGCACGCGCCGACGCAGCGCCGGTCATGTCGCCAAGTTCCATGCCCCCGAGATCGTGCTCGGACCGGGCGCTTTCGGTGAGGTGCCGCTCGCCACCTCGGGCCTCGGGATGCGCCGTCCGCTGGTGGTCAGCGACCGCGGTCTGGAAGGCACCCCCTGGTATGCACAGCTGATGTCGGGGCTGGCCGACGCCGGTCTGCACGCGGCCGCCTTCCTCGACGTGTCGCCCAACCCGCGCGCCGGGGAGGTCACCGCAGCGTTCCTGGCGTACAACTCGCACGACGCAGACGGGCTCGTGGCGCTCGGCGGCGGATCGGTCATCGACGCCGCCAAGGGGGTCGCGGTGCTCGCGTCCAACGGCGGCCACATCCTGGAGTACGAGGGCATCGATCGTGCCCACCGGCCCCTGCCGCCGCTCGTCGCGGTGCCCACCACGGCCGGCAGCGGCGCCGACGTCTCGCAGTTCTGCATCATCAACGACGCGCAGCGCCGCACCAAGGTCACCATCATCGGCCGCTCGCTGGTACCCGACCTGTCGGTGAGCGATCCGGAACTGCTCACCACGGTGCCGGCCGAGGTCACCGCCCAGGTCGGCATGGACGTCCTGACGCACTGCGTCGAGGCGTATGTCTCGCTCGCGCACGGACGGATGACCGATTCGCTTGCGCTGGAATCGATCCGGGGCGTCTGGACCCACCTCGAGCGGCTCGTCGACGATCCGCTGGACAAGGTCGCGGCCGAGGAGATGTCGCTGGCGTCGCTGCGGGCCGGGATGGCGTTCACCAATGCGATCCTCGGCGCGACGCATGCGATGAGTCACCCGGTCGGCGGGCACTGCGACGCGCCCCACGGCGCGATCAACGCGGTTCTGTTGCCGCACGTCATCCGCTACAACGCGGAGGTGTGCGCTGACGGCTTCGTCGACCTCGCCGGGGCGATCGCGTTGTCCACCGACGGGAACGCACGCATGGTCGCCGACCGCCTTGCCGACGCCGTCGGGGGACTGGGAGCCCGGGTCGGGATGCCGGAGTCGCTGAAGCCGTTGGGGGTTCGCGCCGAAGACCTCGACCGGCTCACCACGCACGCCCTCGCGGACTCGTGCATGACCACCAACCCGCGCCGACCGCAGGCGGCCGGGATTCGCGATCTGTATGCGGAGGCCCTGTGATGGCCGGCGCCGCGCGCCCCGACCCCGAGCGGGAACCCGCCCGTTCCGACCTCGAGAGCCTCGTCGGCCTCCGCAGCGTCAAGGGCAGTCACTATGCCCAGTACCGCGGGGTCGAGGCCCGGCTGAGCCGGGTGGTCGGTGCACTGGAACGGATCTCGCGGGCGCTGGTGCGCACCGCCGAGGGGCCCGAGGCGCTGGTCATCGCGGTGGTCGAGGCCGCACGCGATCACCTGGGCGCCGAGTGGGTGGTCTTCGGCCTCGCCGACGGTCGGCTCGTGCGGTCCGCGCCGCGTCACCTGATCAGCTCGGGCAGCGGCCGGCTCTACGCCTTCGAGGGTTCGGCGACGGCCTCGCCGCCCGACGGTCTGCCCGACGAGGTGCTGAACCGTCTCAACGACATCCTGCGCGGCCACGAGCCGCTGCTGCACGGCCCGATCCTCTCTGAGGACCACGTGCACGTTCCGGTCGAGCTCGACGGCAACGTGGTCGGCGGCCTGTCGGCGTGGACGCCGTCCGACCGGGTCGTCGACCCGACCGACGTCGTGGTCCTGCGGATCCTGGCCAGCCAGGCGATCGTCGCCCTGCTCAACGCCGAGCTCTTCTCTGAAACCCACCGCCATGCAGCGGAACTGGCCGAACGGAACAACGAGCTCGAACGCACGCAACGCGAACTCTCCGCCGCGATGCGCACCACGGTCCTCAACGAGGAGCGGTCACGGATCGCCCGCGAGCTGCACGATTCGGTGACCCAGTCGGTTCTGTCCGCGGGCGTGCAGATCGAGCTGTGCCGTGACCTCGTCGACGGGGCCGCCCTCGAGCGTTTGCAGATGGCCGGCCGGCTCACAAAGGAGGCGGTGGAGCAGTTGCGGACGTTCATCTACGCACTCAACAACGCCGCTAGTGTGCCGTCGCCGAGCGTCCACGAGGTCCTGACCGAACTGTGCTCGTTGCACATGCCGCCGGACCTGACGACCGCGGTCCGCATCCGGGGCCGCTCCCGCGACCTGACCGACGACGTCCAGCACGCGCTCCTCCGAATCGCCGGGGAAGCGCTCTTCAACGCGGCGATCCACGCACGCGCGACCGAGGTCACCGTGACGCTCACCTACACACCGGATCAGGTGTCGTTGTCCGTCGACGACGACGGGGTCGGCGACCCCGAGCACCTCCGGCGCGTGCTCAGGACCGCATCGCTCGGCGACCTCGCCGCCGGACGCCATCGGGGTCTGGCGAACATGGCCTCGAGGGCAACCGAACTCGGCGGCGAGGTACGGATACGACGGTCGCGGGCGGGCGGTATCCGGCTGACCGCGATCCTGCCGACTGCATCCGATCCCGGAACGACGACCAGGGAGTTCTCGTGAGCACTGACAACACGGCCGGGGACACGACCAGCCGGGGCAAGCAGGTCAGGCCCATCCGGACACTGCTGGTCGACGATCATGCGCTGCTCCGGGAGGGGATGCGCTCACTCCTGGAGCGGGAGGAGGTCGTCGAGGTGGTCGGGGAGGCCGGCTCGCACGACGCCGCGCTCGCCGAGGTCAACGCACGCCGACCGGACGTCGTGGTCGTGGACCTCAAGCTGTCCGCGGGTACCGAGTACGAAGGGCTGCGCCTGATCAAGGACATCGCCCAGCGCCACCCGGAGGTCGCGGCGCTCGTGCTCACCACCTTCCTCGACGACGACCTGGTCGTTCGGGCGGTCCGCGCCGGTGCCCGGGGATACGTCGTGAAGGACGTCGACACGACCGAACTCGTTCGTGCGATCCAGGCGGTGTCCACCGGTGGTAGTGCTTTCGATCCGCGCAGTGCCGCGGTCGTGTTGCGAACGGTGTCGGGGGAGGCGGAGGCCACCGAGACGCTCAGCGACCGGGAGCGCGAGGTCTTGCGGTTGCTGGCGGATGGCATGTCGAACAAGCGCATCGGGGAGACGCTCTACATCTCCGAATCGACCGTGAAGTTCCACATCCGCAACATCATCCGCAAGCTCGGTGTCAGCAAGCGCACCGACGCGGTGTACATCGCCAGCAAGCGCGGTCTCATCTGATCGGCGGTCCTACGGGGTGAGGATCAGCCAGCCGCCGTGGTCGACGAACACCTCGGCTCCGGAGTGCCCGACGCCGCTTGCCCAGAGGTGCAGGTCCTTCTCGGTGAGGCGGAGACGATGTCCGAAGTGCGGACTGGGCTCCTCCTCGAACGGGACCGCGACGACCACACGTCGCCTCGCCACCCGCAGGGCCTCCGACAGCGCCGCCTTCACACCGGTGGCGTCGAGATGCTCGAGCAGATGGATGAGCGAGACCGTGTCCACGGAGTCGTCGTCATAGGGGAGAGCGGTCGCGTCGCCGACGGTCGCGTCGACCGGCAGGCCGAGTCGACGCGATGCGCACGAGAGCAGGGAGACGGCGCCTGGCGAGATGTCGCAGGCCGACACCTCGAACCCGTCCATCGCGCACGCCAGGGCCAGAAATCCGAAGCACGAACCGACCTCGAGCACCGACGAACCGGTGACGAGCGACCGTGCGCGCCGGTGCACCGGCGCGAATGCCGAAGCCCCGCAGCGGAGTTCGCGGATCGAGTTGTCGTAGAACGCCGACCACGCGTCGGCGGACGTGCCCGCCGAGGTCCGGATGATGCCCACCGCCGCGGATTCGAACTGTTCCTGCCCCGACAGCACACCTGCGTCAACCAGTGACACCAGGCCGTCGACGACCACCGAGTCGGAGATGGTCTCCTCGTCGAATGGGTGCGCGATCTGGAGGACGCCGGCCACCCGACGCCACGACAGAAGGCCGCAGCGCGCGAAACCACTGGGAACAAGCGCGGATCGGAGAATCCGCGGCATACGTTCGCGTGCGACAGATGAGTCGAGAAGCTCCGCGCGGACGGTCGTCGACTGATCGATGATGGTCATGAATCGACCGTAGAAACATCCTGACCTGCGCATAACTGACCTACCGGGGGCGGGTACCTGTCCGAAAGGACGGTTCTGCGGTGCACGTCACATCCGTGGGATCGCGGAAAATGGACGCCCGACAGACGGTTTCGGCGCAGGCCGGCAGACCGTGACCTGCGAAGATGTTCGACGCGACGGGTGGCCACCTGGCGATTTGACCCTGGCGAAACGGTTGCGTAACTTTCTTCGAGTCAGCGCGCCACGGCGCCGCCCCGGAAGGCCTGAGAGGGTCTGGAGACGGGGAGTGGAGACCGGGCTTCGCGCAGACCGCCCCCGAACTTCGACTGCAGGACTTCTTGTCTTGCGGACGCGGTACGGGGTTGCCAGATCACTTGTGAGTCGCCAACTTCGGGTTTGTGGGTCGCGGAGAAGGTCTGGTAGGCTGGAAGAGTTGCCCCGGAGACGGGGTGGCTTGGATGGTGTGAACCTAGTCTGCTG
>NZ_JALPSY010000059.1:0-3398 GCF_023218005.1 Gordonia sp. C13 | reverse complement strand
TTGGGGTGGGGGTGGTTTGTAGGTGTTGTTGTAAGTGTGTAAGGGCGTTCGGTGGATGCCTTGGTACCAGGAGCCGATGAAGGACGTGGTAGGCCGCGATAGTCCTCGGGGAGTTGTCAAACGAGCTGTGATCCGAGGGTGTCCGAATGGGGAAACCCAGCACGAGTGATGTCGTGTTACCCACCTCTGAATGTATAGGGGGTGTGGAGGGAACGTGGGGAAGTGAAACATCTCAGTACCCATAGGAAGAGAAAACAAAATGTGATTCCGTGAGTAGTGGCGAGCGAAAGCGGATGAGGCTAAACCATGCGCATGTGATACCGGGTAGGGGTTGTGTGTGTGGTGTTGTGGGGTTCATCTTCTTCCATCTGCCTGTGGAAGCGTGAGTCAGAAAATCGTGTGTTAGGTGAAGTGGCCTGGAATGGTCTGCCGTAGACGGTGAGAGTCCGGTAGCTGAAAACACATGGTCTTGCGTGATGGATGCCCAAGTAGCAGCGGGCTCGTGGAATCTGCTGTGAATCTGCCGGGACCACCCGGTAAGCCTGAATACTTCCTGGTGACCGATAGCGGACAAGTACCGTGAGGGAAAGGTGAAAAGTACCCCGGGAGGGGAGTGAAATAGTACCTGAAACCGGACGCTTACAATCCGTCAAAGCCTGTGCACAGTTTACTGTGGTGGGTGATGGCGTGCCTTTTGAAGAATGAGCCTGCGAGTTAGTGCTCGGTGGCGAGGTTAACCCGTGTGGGGTAGCCGTAGCGAAAGCGAGTCTGAATAGGGCGAAAGAGTCGCCGGGTCTAGACCCGAAGCGGAGTGATCTACCCATGGCCAGGGTGAAGCGACGGTAAGACGTCGTGGAGGCCCGAACCCACTTCAGTTGAAAATGGAGGGGATGAGTTGTGGGTAGGGGTGAAAGGCCAATCAAACTCCGTGATAGCTGGTTCTCCCCGAAATGCATTTAGGTGCAGCGTCACATGTTTCTTACCGGAGGTAGAGCTACTGGATGGCCGATGGGCCCCACAGGGTTACTGACGTCAGCCAAACTCCGAATGCCGGTAAGTGAGAGTGTGGCAGTGAGACTGCGGGCGATAAGGTTCGTAGTCGAGAGGGAAACAGCCCAGATCGCCGGCTAAGGCCCCTAAGCGTGTACTAAGTGGAAAAGGATGTGGGGTCGCGAAGACAACCAGGAGGTTGGCTTAGAAGCAGCCACCCTTGAAAGAGTGCGTAATAGCTCACTGGTCAAGTGATCCTGCGCCGACAATGTAGCGGGGCTCAAGTACACCGCCGAAGCCGCGGCACTCACACAATAGCCCGTCGTTTTTCTACGGAGAGGCGACCAGGTGTGTGGGTGGGTAGGGGAGCGTCCTGCATCCGTGGAAGCCACAGAGTGATCTAGTGGTGGAGGGTGTGGGAGTGAGAATGCAGGCATGAGTAGCGAAAGAAGAGTGAGAAACTCTTCCGCCGAATGACCAAGGGTTCCTGGGCCAGGCTAATCCGCCCAGGGTGAGTCGGGACCTAAGGCGAGGCCGACAGGCGTAGTCGATGGACAACGGGTTGATATTCCCGTACCCGTGTATCCGCGCCCATGCTGAATCAGTTGTACTAACCATCCAGATCCCCCGGGAGCACCTTCGGGTGCCAGGTTGGGGTGATGCATGGGACCTTGGCTGGTAGTAGGCAAGCGATGGGGTGACGCAGGAAGGTAGTGGGGCCAGTCAGTGGTTGTACTGGTGTAAGCCTGTAGGGCGTGTTCTAGGCAAATCCGGAACACATTCAGCCTGAGAGGTGATGCGTAGCCGTTGCGGCGAATTCCATGATCCTATGCTGCCGAGAAAAGCCTCTAGTGAGTTGGTACACGGCCCGTACCCCAAACCAACACAGGTGGTCAGGTAGAGAATACTAAGGCGATCGAGAGAACTGTGGTTAAGGAACTCGGCAAAATGCCCCCGTAACTTCGGGAGAAGGGGGACCCAGACTGGTGACGATCCTTGCGGTCTGAGCTGGTGTGGGTCGCAGAGACCAGAGAGAAGCGACTGTTTACTAAAAACACAGGTCCGTGCGAAGTCGTAAGACGATGTATACGGACTGACGCCTGCCCGGTGCTGGAAGGTTAAGAGGACCGGTTAGTTCCCTTTGGGGAGCGAAGCTGAGAATTTAAGCCCCAGTAAACGGCGGTGGTAACTATAACCATCCTAAGGTAGCGAAATTCCTTGTCGGGTAAGTTCCGACCTGCACGAATGGCGTAACGACTTCTCTGCTGTCTCAACCACAGACTCGGCGAAATTGCAGTACGAGTAAAGATGCTCGTTACGCGCGGCAGGACGAAAAGACCCCGGGACCTTCACTATAGCTTGGTATTGGTGTTCGGTTCGGTTTGTGTAGGATAGGTGGGAGACTGTGAAGTGGGCACGCCAGTGTTCATGGAGTCGTTGTTGAAATACCACTCTGATCGTATTGGACTTCTAACCTCGGACCCTGATCGGGTTCAGGGACAGTGCCTGGTGGGTAGTTTAACTGGGGCGGTTGCCTCCCAAAGAGTAACGGAGGCGCCCAAAGGTTCCCTCAGCCTGGTTGGCAATCAGGTGTTGAGTGTAAGTGCACAAGGGAGCTTGACTGTGAGACGTACATGTCGAGCAGGGACGAAAGTCGGGACTAGTGATCCGGCACCGGCAAGTGGAAGCGGTGTCGCTCAACGGATAAAAGGTACCCCGGGGATAACAGGCTGATCTTCCCCAAGAGTCCATATCGACGGGATGGTTTGGCACCTCGATGTCGGCTCGTCGCATCCTGGGGCTGGAGTAGGTCCCAAGGGTTGGGCTGTTCGCCCATTAAAGCGGCACGCGAGCTGGGTTTAGAACGTCGTGAGACAGTTCGGTCTCTATCCGCCGCGCGCGTAAGAAACTTGAGGAAACCTGTCCCTAGTACGAGAGGACCGGGACGGACGAACCTCTGGTGTGCCAGTTGTCCCGCCAGGGGCACCGCTGGTTAGCTACGTTCGGAAGGGATAACCGCTGAAAGCATCTAAGCGGGAAGCCTGTTCCAAGATGAGGTTTCTCACCCTCTTAGCAGGGTTAAGGCCCCCTACAGACCATGGGGTTGATAGGCCAGAACTGTACGCACAGCAATGTGTTCAGGTGACTGGTACTAATCGGCCGAGGACTTACCAACAACACCCACACACCACAAAACAACAGTTTTGGTGTGTTCGCATCCACTATGACACTTCTGAAACAACACACACACAAACAAATAACCTGTTTGTTGGTTGTTTTATAGAGTTACGGCGGCCATAGCGGAGGGGAAACGCCCGGCCCCATTCCGAACCCGGAAGCTAAGCCCTCCAGCGCCAATGGTACTGCACCTTAATCAGTGTGGGAGAGTAGGACACCGCCGAACACAA
>NZ_JALPSY010000058.1:0-3480 GCF_023218005.1 Gordonia sp. C13 | reverse complement strand
CGGGTGAGCAGGAACGGAACCGGTGAGCGCTCAGGCCTCCTTGCCCGACGCGGCGAGCTTGAGCAGCTGGCCTGCCGTCGCGTCGGGCAGGTACGCGCGCGAGACCGCCAGACCAATTCGGGGAAGATCGGATTCGTCGCGGAACGCAAGGTAGACGGGTTCGTAGCGCGGGTTGAACTTCTTCTTGAACGTGTGCAACGACCGGAAGCCATAGTAGGGCTCCAGAGCCGCGCCGAGGGCGTCGAGCAGTTTGTCGAGCGGCTCGGGATCGAAGTCCTCGGTGCGCGCGAGCGGTGCGCCCGACAGCGAGATGAACTGCGCGCCCTCGTCCTTGAAGGCCACCGCCGACGAGGCGATCAGGTACTCGACCACCGGGCCGAAACCGTCGGTGCGTCGACGCATGATGTCCAGCGTCCAGCCCGCGACCTCACCGCCGGCGGCGTACACCGGCAGCCATGACAGCACTCCGTGGACGTTCCCGTCGGGATCGACTGCGAGCGCGACGCGCACCGCCGGGTCCATCGCCTCCTCCACGCTGCCGAGCGTGAAGCCCATCTCGGGTAAGCCCTTGTCCCCCACCCATTCCTCGGAGATGGCGCGGACCTGGGTCCGCACCGCGAAGGATTCGTCGGCCAGGGTCACCATGCGCATCGTGATGTCCTGCTTGCCGGCCTTGTTCAACGCGGACCGCACGTGCTGCCACGGCTTGCCCTTGAACTCCAGCCCGGGCAGGTCGACGATCGTGTCCTCGGCGATCTGCACGCTGAGCCAACCGCGTTCGGTGACGATCTCCGACGTCGACGATCCGATCGAGAACCAGCACGGCGTCGCTCCCGAACGCTCGGCCAGTTCGATGAAGGCGTTCACCGCATCCCGACGACGATCCGGGGCGCACACCGGATCCGCAAGGGCCAGCAAGGTCCCGACATGGTTCTGGTACGTCACCACCGACTCACCGGTGGGGTCGTCATCCGGCGACGTGAACTGGTAGGAGTTCCCGGGCCAGGTCGTCATCCACGACATCGTGCCGCCCCCGTGCTGACGGAGAAGTGCCTTCACCCGGTCCACCGGGTCGGCGTCGGGGTCGTCGCCCGGCGTACCCACATGCCGCACCCTCCATGGAACGGCGAAGGCGAAGCGGCCGGGGATCAGGATGGCCAGCAACACCGCCCACAGCAGCGTCGTTCCCAACGTCACCGCGCCCTCGGTGGACACATCGGTGAAGATGACGAGAACCACGGTGAGGACGGTCAACACGACGTTCAACGCGCCGAGGACGACCGCTACCCACCAGGCCCACCGCTTGCCCCTGCGGAGTTGGTCGGCGATGAGGACGTTGATCACCAGACCGATGAGCATGGTGAACACGGAATCGTCGCCGGCATCGGTCGGCCCCAGCGGGCCGTCGCCGGGGAACAAGAAGACCATCAGGTTCGCGGCCGCGATCACCAGCAACGCCGCGCAGCCCAGCATGCGGACCTCGCGCCGGGTGCGCGGCATGTAACCGCGTTCCTTGGTGGCGAAGAACTTCTCCCCGACCACGAGCATGATCACCGCTGCGAGAACGTATTCGACGGAGGCGAGGGTCCCTTGGAACAGGAACGCGATCGCGACGACGGCACCCATCAGCACACGAACCCGTAGTCGCCACGGTGACCGGACCGTCGCCGAGGCCACCGCGACCGCCGACACGACCAGCGCGCCGACACCGGTGCCCCGTGACTCGGCGAGTTCCTCCGCCCACTGCCACGACGTGACCTCGGTGGACAGCAGCCACAGCAGGCCGACGGTCAGGAAGCATGCGACGAGGTGGCCGCCGATGCCCACCAGGATGGCTCTCACCGTGCCGAGTTGCCATTCGGCCCAACCCATTCCGACGATGACGACGACGAACGCGAGCGCGTACAGCCAGGGCCCGGGTTCGACGAAGGCGGAGCTGATCGGTGTCCACCACTTACCCTCACGCAGGGCGGGGAGACCGAAGGCCACCTCGTGGTACCAGGATTTGTCGTTCGCCCGGCCCCACAGCGAACCGGTCGCGACACCCACGACCGCCAGCGCGATCGTGAGCGCGGCAGTAAAGGGCAGTCGGCGGACAGCAGCGGACCACGACACGTCGAAGTGCATGGTCAACGGTACGACGGGAGGTGAGCCGACACACTCCCAACGACAGGAACCGACACGAATGCACCCGTCGGAAACGGCTTTCGACACAGATTCCGTGTCGGATGGAGACCTACTCCGGGTGCGGGGTGAGAATCCGCGGACCGTCGGCGGTGACCGCGACGGCAGTGGCGCGGTCGCGGGTCACTCGCGTGCCGAGGACACCAACTGCGGTTGCGCGGACCGATGACCGCGAACCCTGGCGGCCAACGTATCCAGACGCCCGACCTGCTGCGCGGTCAATTCGACGTCGACGCCGGCCAGGTTCTCCGTGACCCGCTCGGCGAAACGCGAACCCGGGATCGAGACGACGGGAAGACCGAACTCGCGCCCCTTGGTGTAGAACCAGGCCAGCGCCAGCTGTGCACCGGTGACGCCGACCTCGTCGGCGATCTGCAAGAACTCCTCGAGGATCGGCTGGTTGTACGCGAGGTTGGTGGGCGTGTAGCGCGAGATGTTCAGGCGCACATCGCCTTCGACCAGATCGTCGTGGTCGAGGAGCCCGGCCAGCCACTTGCGGCCCAGCGTCGAATAGGAGACGAACCCGAGTCCGTGCTCACGGGCAGCGGGCACCACGAAGCGCTCGACGTCTCGGGAGACGACGCTCCACTCGGACTGGATGGCCGCGATCGGGTGCACACTGACCGCGCGGCGGATCTCGTCACCGGTCGCCTCGGACAGACCGATGTGCAGGACCTTGCCCTCCTCGACCAGTTCCTTGACCGCGCCGATGGTCTCCTCGATCGGAACGACCGGGTCGACGCGGTGCTGGTAGTACAGGTCGATGCGATCGGTGCCCAGCCGAGCGAGGCTGAGCTCGACCTGCTCGCGAACGTACTCTCGGTCACCGCGGACCCCGCGCTGCCCGACACCACCCTGACCGACGATGCCGAACTTGGTGGCGAGCTGGACGTCGTCGCGGCGGGTCTTGAGCAGCTTCCCGATCGTGGTCTCGCTGCGCCCGTTGCCGTAGACGTTGGCGGTGTCGATGAACGTCACACCGCTGTCGACCGCATGCGTGAGGGTACGAAGGGCATCGTCATCCGAGACCGCGCCGTAGACGTCGGTCAGCGACATGCCACCGAATCCGAGGGCGGAGACCTTCAGTCCGTCGCCGAGTTCCACAGTCGTCATCTCGTCCCCACTCTTCTCTGCTCGACACTCGTCATCCACCGCGCCCGGTCACGCCTCCGCGGTCATGACCATTCAACGGGTGTGCGAATCGGCGATCAATCATTGTTCGCTGTATGAACAATAAAGTGGAACTCCCCGACCCGGCAGACTCCGGGCGGTGGCGCAGACGAGCCGAGCGACCGA
>NZ_JALPSY010000057.1:0-3496 GCF_023218005.1 Gordonia sp. C13 | reverse complement strand
AACTGGTGGAAGGTCATTGTTTGGGTGGTCGTTATTCATGGTCTTGGCCTTTCTGGTTGGTGGTCATGGTTGGCGGGCGAGGAGGTACTCGGCGTTGTCGCGTTTGGAGATTGTGGCCCAGTTGGTCGTGGTGTTGATGTGCAATCCGAGTTGGGTGGCTACGACGGCGGCTGGTAGCTCGCTGGTCAGGGTGGCTAGGGCGTGGTTGCGGTGGGCTTTGGTGATGCCTATCGCGGCGAGCTTGCGGTGCAGGGTGGTCGGATGCATGGGGTGGTGGGGCCGGGCGCCGGGGAATAGGTAGTGGCCGGATCGGTCTGGTGTTGTTGTGCGGGCGTCGTTTTCGGTTGCTGCGGCGAGTTGGTGCAGCAGCGCGGCGACGGGTATGGGTAGGCCGATGGGGTGTGTGGCCAGGCGTAGCTGGGTGGTCGTCGCGGTGATGGTGATGTCCGCGGTGGTGAGTTGGTGGATTCTGCTGATGTAGGCGCCGTAGAGCAGGACCAGCAGACCGGCGACTCGGGTGGCGAGGTCGGAGGTCGGGGAGCCGTTGACCAGTGACGTGATGAGGCGTGTGTGATCGTCGGCGGCGGCGATATCGGCGCTATGACCGGTAGGTGGTGTGCCGATGATGATGTCGGTGACGATGTCTCGGCGTTCAAGCCAGGCGATGAACGCGGCGAGTCTGCGGGTGCGGTCGCGGTTGCCGGCAGTCCATGCCTCGGTGATGGGTTGGGTGAGATTGCTGATCGCGATGCCGAGATCGCCGAGGTGTGCCAGGAATCGGATAGCGGTCCTGATCTGTTCGCGTGCTGCTGCGTCGGCGTAGGTGGTGAATGTGTGGCCGCGGTGTGCGCGGCGGCGTGCTGCTCGTAGGACTGACCAGTGGCCGTAGGCCACGATCAGTGTTCGGTGGTGGTGGGGGAGTGTGTCGGCGGTTTCGGTCAGCCAGGTGCCGAGTCGTTCGATGTGTTCGTCTCGGTGTGTGAGGATGCCGGTCTCGACGAGGAGGGCGCGCAGGAAGTGACGGCCCTGACTGGGCGGGAGCGCGTCCACATCGGCGTGGGTGAGCTCGGTGTGTTGTGCGCGGTTGCCCAGCTGGGTCAGCCACGTGCGAGTGTGTGGTCGCATCAGCCACCGCATGGTGGAGGCCGGATCACCTCGTTCGCTCAGTAGTTGAGGTAGCCGCGTGAGGTCTGGATGATCGGTGGCGAGTAGATCGGTGACCAGTCGGGTGATCGAACAGGGCAGGCAGGCTGCGGTGAAGTGGTGTGGCCCAGCGGTTCCGCAGTGTCGGCACAGATAGTCTCGTGTCCCGGCACACGGCCCGCAGATTCGTTGGTTGTCCAGTTGTGCGGTGAGGACTTTGGTGTGGCCGCATCGGGCGCAGGGGGCGGGGTTGCGGAGTTCCCGTTTGTAGCAGGGCAGGCAGACTGGGCCCACGGGCCAGTGGGTGTGCACCGGGCGTTGCAGGGTGCACACTCCGCAGGTGTGCAAGGGCGCAACGAAACAGCTCTTACACAGGTTGTCGATGCCGTCTTGGGATCGGGCTGCGACGGGCCGGCGCTCACCGCATTGCCCGCAGATGCGGTGAGGTGGGGTGTAACAGCGTTGGCATAGTGGTCCGCGGTCGGTGGTCTTCTTGGCATGATCGAGTCGGCCGCAGGACACGCACAGGTGTTTGGGCCGAGCGCAGTTGCTGCACAGCGCTGAACCGGCGGGGGTGCGCTTCGATGGGTAACGCAGGCGGCCACACTGGGCGCAGTCTTCGAATCGGCGGGGGTCGCGGCGGTAGCAGGATCGGCATAGCCCGCCATCATCGGTGCGGGTGACCCGTGCGGCGCGTCGACCGCACTTATCGCAGTTGTGCTGCGGTGCAGGGGCGCTCATTCTGGAGTCTCGGTGGGTCGGGTGATGGTGGTGCGTCGTCGGGGTGCCGTTGCTCGGATAGCACGCCGCCCGGCCGCCGCGGCCTTGGTGGCTGTGGCGGTTTCGGTGATGGCAGGTTCGATGAGGTCGTTGGGGGTGCAGTCGAGGATGTCGCACAGCGCGATCAGGGTGTCCATGCTCATCCGCTGGGGGTGGCCGGTCACCAGGCGGTAGACCTGTTCACGGGAAAGTGTGATGCCACGTTCGGCGAGGTGCGGTTGCAGATCGGTGGTCGCGAACATGCCCTGGGCAGCCATCTTCGCGCGCAGATGCCAGTGGTAGTCCAGGTGTTTCATGACTAATCTCCCTGCAGAGCCGAACCGTAGCGGGCGGCGACCGCACGGGTCAGTAGCCGATTGCGGTACTCGTTGGACACCCCGATGTAGACCGCGGTGGTCGCGGAGAACGAGTGACCGACCTGCTCTTGGATGAACCGCTCGGGGTAGTCGAACTCCACCAGGTGGGTGACGTAGGAATGGCGCAGGCAGTGCAGCTGCAGTAGCGGGTCCAGGCCTGCGGCATCGCGCGTCTTGGCGAACACCGCGCCGGTCGCGCGGGTGCTGATCCGGGTGCCCCGTTCAGTCAGCCACAAACCAGGTGCCCGTCCGTTGCCCAGCTGGGGCCGGACTTCGTCGATGTAGTGTTCCAAAACTTCTGTGATCCAACCCATCTCCGGCACGGTGAGCACACTGCGCCGTTTACTCGGCCCGCCACGACTGGCTTTGCCGTGGCGCACGGTGACCGATCCGAATCGGCCGAACTGTGGGAGTTTCGGGTTGGAGCGCAGGTCTACCAGATCGCAGAGAGCGGCTTCACGGCGTCGCAGGCCATAGGCGTAACAGAACTTGAGCAGGGCCGCGTCACGCATCGCCGAGAGCACACCCTTGCGGTGCAGAGCGTGGATCCGGTCGACCCGGGCATCAGCGGTGTCGAACAGCGTCTGCACCTCGTCATAGGTCAACGGTCGCCGGCCCGGATCGCCCTCGTACTCGCCGACATGGACAATCGAGTTGTCGTCGTGGAAGACCTCCTGCGGCACGGTTCCGAACAGTTCAGAACACTCCTGCACCCACCCGTTTCGTGGATCGCGCAGGTACTCGCCGAACATCTTCAACTCAACCTCGTAGCTCCGTAACGTCGACAGCCGCAGCGGTTTCGGCCCGGACCGCAATGCGCTGATCCACGCCTCGCCCTCAGCTGGGGTCCACTGCCACGGATACAGATTGGTGAACTCTGCAAACCTCCGGACCAGCCGGGTCCTATTGCCGATCGTCGACTCACGCAGAAACCTCGCTCGCTGCTGGCGTTCCCAGCCTGTCAGCATCGCGTCGAACACCGCCGGTTTCGGATCGAGATGGACCACCCCATGCGACGACCACACCCGGCCGGCGCCACCGTTGTCAGCACCCATAGACAATGTTGTATCAGATGCAACATTGATGCACCGAGTCTGCCACGCTGGCCAACATTGGGACAACGGAGGTCGCCGCACCATCCTTGCCCCCTCACCAGCCACAACAGTCATGGTCACATCGCCCTTATGATGCAACTGACGACAACGATGCTTCTTTGC
>NZ_JALPSY010000056.1:0-4253 GCF_023218005.1 Gordonia sp. C13 | reverse complement strand
TTGACCGTAGTAGTCGGCCCCGGTGGAGATCGCTGTGACCACCAGCCAGAGCACGGCCAGGCGGAGGAACTGTACTGCGCTGTCGGCGGACAGAGCCCCGTCGATGACGTCTGACAGGACAAAGATCGCGGCGATCTCACAGCCGGCGGCGAGGAGCAGCAGTATGGCGGCTGTGGCGAATCGGGAGCCCTCCCCCTCAAGAGCGGGGAAGAAGCGGCGATAAGCCTGGTGTGTAGTCATCGAAAGAGTCCATCGTCACGGTCGCCGCGTCCGAGGGCATCATTTTCGGATGTCCCCGGACGCGGCGGGAATGGGTTAGGCCAGGCGGCGGATCAGGACCACACCCAGTCCCACCGCCGCAGCCGCCGGTTCCAGACGCGTCGACGACGGCGCTGCTGACCTTGTCCGACCTTCTGTCCTGGCTTCTGTCCTGGCTGAGGCATTTCCTTCTCCTAGTGCTCGGTCTTGCGTGTTCTGGCCGGCGTCCGTGCCGACGAGAACAAACCTATGGCCGGCAACTGCGGGCCACCTCGTACACAGCTGGGAGAACGCTGTGATCACCACACCCGGTCGGGTTCGGCGCTGCGAGAGAAAGAGATCACCCCGAGCGGCCTAGAGAATCCACGAGATGCTCTGGCCGCCTGACGATTCGAGGGATACCGGCGATGGTTCGGCACCGCTAGACGGTCAACGATGGAGTGCGTACTGCCCACGGTGATCGTCACTGACAACCAACTCACAGCTCAGCCCAACCCGCCCCTCAAACTGGGCATTCATCCTCGAGACATGAGAAATAAGAGGAAGAACACTTTATCCGTCCCCCTTGTGGTGCTCGAGGAGCCCGCCGCCATCGACTACGCCCACCTACTGTTCAGCAGCAACATCCCACTTGCGGTGGTCAGCAACGAGTACTCAGCTGTCGTTCCGTTCATGCTCGGCAACAACGGGCGCACCGCTGCATTCGTCGCCGACGTCGACGACCCCGACCAGCTCGCCGAAGCGATCGTGATCATCGAACGCCGATTCGGTCGAGTCGATTCAGTGATCCGCTATGCCTCCGACGTCCCGGCGGAAGCGGCACGCGCCTCCTGAAATCCAGGAAGGTCGTCAACCACACGCCGCGACACTGATTCGATGACGTCCCGGCTCGCCGTAGTCTTTGTCACGACAGCTGGGGACTGCTGTCGTGAGGCCGGCCGATGCCACGCCAGGCGAACGACATCCGCTGTCTCTTGGTTACCGGCCGGATGGAGCCGGCATGGCCTGGCCCGATTCGACGCACGCAGTTCCGTCGCCGCACAGCCGAGGATGAACATCGTCGCGATCGCCACCGCGCCCCAGAACATGAGTCCGCCGTTCGGTCCTCAGGGCGGGGTGAACGCCAGCTCCTGGCCGGTGCAAGGTCCCGGTGACAAAGGGCATATAGCTCTGCGGGGTGTATCCGTTCGGGACGAGGCTGGTCGCGTTCTCGACGACGTAGGCCCTAGTCGCTGAGACGAAGATCCGATGATCTCGTCAGGGAAGCAGGTCGGGTCAGGCGACAGACCAGAGCGCCCATCCTCACAGCCACCTCCCAGCTGTCCTCCAGGCAGGCGGTGGGGAGGACGCCGACTCTGGGATACGAATCGATCCGAGGAGGACTCATGACCGAAGTACTGGACAGGCCGCCGACCGTGGCGCCGTCCGATCCCGCCAGCCCGGCGGGGCGACATCGACGCATCGCCACTCCGCGGCGGTGCGGACGGTTCGGGCTCGCGGGGCTTCTGATGGTGACCGCGGTGCTCTACCTGTGGAATCTGTCTGCGAGTGGATATGCCAACACCTTCTACGCTGCTGCGGCGCAGGCCGGTTCGCAGAGCTGGAAGGCGTGGTTCTTCGGTGCGCTCGATGCAGCGAATTTCATCACCGTCGACAAGCCGCCCGCCTCGTTGTGGGTGACCGGGCTCAGCGTCCGCATCTTCGGGATGAACCCGTGGGCCGCTCTGGCGCCCCAGGCGCTGATGGGCATCGCTGCGGTGGCCCTTCTGTATGCGACGATGCGTCGGACGATCCGCGACAGGCAGCTTGGTACAGCGGCCGGCCTGATCGCCGGCGCAGTGCTGGCGTTCACCCCCGCGGCCGCGCTGATGTTCCGCTTCAACAACCCAGACGCACTGCTGGTGCTGCTGATGGTCGCCGCGGCCTACGCTTTGACGCGGGCCATCGCCACTAACTCGGGACGGTGGCTCGCCTTGGTCGGTGTCGCCCTGGGTTTCGCCTTCCTCACCAAGATGCTGCAGGGCTTTCTGATCTTGCCGTTCTTCGGGCTCGCCTACCTGGTGTTCGCGAAAACCGGGTGGCTCAAGCGAATCGCGCACCTGATCGGTGCGACCGCCGCGCTGATCGTGTCCGCGATGTGGTTCCCGGTGGTCACCATGATCGTGCCGGACTCCGCACGGCCGTACATCGGCGGTTCGACGGACAACTCCTTCATGAACCTCGTCCTCGGCTACAACGGCGTCGGCCGCATCAGCGGTGGGTCCGGGCGCGGCAGAGGAAGCGGTGGCGGCCAGGCCGGCAGTTCCTTCGGCGGGTCCACCGGCCTGGACCGACTCTTCGGTTCCGAGATGGGCAACGAGATCTCCTGGCTACTGCCGACAGCACTCATCGCGCTGGTCTTCGCCGGCTACCTGGTGCTACGCAGCTCCCCTCTGTTGAGTTTCGACCAGCGACTGACGCGCTCCGAGTCTGCGGCGGTGCTCTCGTGGGGCGGCTGGCTCGTGGTCACCGGGGTGATCTTCTCCTTCATGAGCGGGACGATTCACCCGTACTACACGGTGGCTTTGGCCCCGGCGATCGGTGCAGTCACCGGACTTGGCGGCGTGTTCGCGTGGCGTCGACGCACCCGATGGGAAGGTCGGGTTGTTCTGGCGGCGATGGTCGGTGCGGCGGCGGCGTGGTCTATCGTGCTGCTGAACCGCAATGATTTCGGCCCGATCTGGTGTCGCTGGGTGATCGGTGTGGTCGCCGCCATCGCGGTGGTGACCGTCCTCGTCGGTGGCGCGCTCGGTTGGCGACGTGCGGTTGCTGCGGCGCTGATCGCGGGTTCGCTGGCAGGATTCGGCGGGACGGCAGCGTTCTCGATCGCGACCGCGGCGACCCCCCACAACGGCTCGATCCCGACCGCGGTGTCGACCTCGATCGGCGGCGGGATGGGAGGCCCCGGCGGGCGGGCAGACGGCGGACAGCACGGGAACGGGCCTCAGCAGAGCGGTGCCCGTCCTGACCGACAGGCAAATCCGCCCACGACCACCCAGGGTGGACCGCAGGACGGCAACGGAACCGGGGGCGGCCCGGGTGGCGACATCTCGTCGAACGCCGAACTCGTTGCCGCGCTGAAAGCAACCACCACGACGTGGGCGGCCGCGACCAACGGGTCACAATCGGCCGCCGGTATCGAGATCGCCACCGGCACCTCTGTCATGGCGATCGGGGGTTGGAGCGGTGATCCCGCCCCGACCCTCGAGCAGTTCATCGCCTACGTCCAGGCAGGCAAGATCTCCTACTACCTCGGCGGCGGTGGCGGACCGGGTGGCAACTCAGAAATCTCTGAGTGGGTCGCCGCCAACTACACGGCCACAACCATCGCAGGAACGACGGTCTACCAGTTCGTCTGAGTCGTGACGCAGTCCTGCCCCGTTCCAGGGCACCCGGCGGACGGGGCAGGACCGATGATCAACCGATCGATAGGATCAACTGGCAAACCAATGCAATACCGGGCGCTGGCGATGTGCAGCTCGAACTCCCACATGCCGTGTCGTAAGGCTCGCCGCTACCACAGCTCTAGCTGAGTTCGGGCCCGTGCGAGCAGGGCGAAAGCGGAACGCCGCCTCGTTGCTCTTCGCGCCCACAGGACCATTGTGCGCGCCATCGGAGCCAGGCCGCGCGGGCATCGCTCCGATCAGTTTCGTGCGGTGAGGGTTCCACGGGCGGCGCTTGCCGGGCTATCTCAAACCTGCTGCGGTGCAGTCGAGTACGACCCGAGCATCAGGCCGCTTCGTCCACAACGACGACCACACCACTCGCGTGGGTCGGTCGGACTCGACGACAGTGGGCGCAATCTCATCGTCCAGAAGGTGGAGCCAAGGGCGGGGAGACTGCCGATTCGGGCTCACGAGGTCATCGAAGACCACGTGCGGCGACGCGACACCTTCCACACGACAAACATTCTCAACGCCTCACGAGACGTGCAACCACACTATCCAGCCACATCA
>NZ_JALPSY010000055.1:0-6527 GCF_023218005.1 Gordonia sp. C13 | reverse complement strand
CCCTGCGCCCGGGACGAATCACGGCGCTCGTCGGCCCCAGCGGCGCGGGCAAATCGACGCTGGCATCACTGCTGTGCCGGTTCGATCGCCCCGACGCCGGCACGATCACCCTCGGTGACCTGGACTATGCGAACCTCACTGCAGCATCAATTCGCGACCACGTCACACTGCTACCCCAGCAGCCCGTCATCAAGGCCGCCACTGTCGCGGCCAACATCGCCTACGGCCGCCCGGACGCCAGCCGGGCCGAGATCATCAGTGCCGCAACAGCCGCCGACGCCGACTCGTTCATCAAGGAGCTCCCCGACGGCTACGACACGACACTCGAGGAAGACGGCCTCACCCTGTCCGGCGGGCAGCGCCAACGAATTGCTATCGCACGGGCGATCCTTCGCGACACCCCCGTCCTGGTGCTCGACGAACCGACCGCAGGACTCGACCACGACACCGCACAACGCGTCCTCGAACCGCTTCGGCGCCTCGCCGACGGCAAGACCACCCTCCTCATCACCCACGACCCCCGGGTTGCCGACATCGCCGATGACGTCGTTGTCCTGCGCGACGGGCGCCTGTCAGGGAGGAATAACACCCGCGCCGTCTGCGCCTCATAGCCACAGCAAGCGCCCCCCCACATCCACGACGAGGCGGCTATCTTCGCCGACAACGCCTCGATAGGGCCACGAAGCGCTCGACCCGGCCCGCCACTCGGTAACCGCCGCCCAACGGGCCTGCGGTGCCAGATATGCCCCCCGGGCCAGTCAGGCAGGAAGTGGGCGACATCCACGTCTTGGACGGGCCCGGATGAAGCGGCCACGCAAACGCATCTGGCGAGGACACTCTTTCTACGCCGTGGTACGGCGCGGCGAATCTGTCTCTCCACTACTGTGCTGTCCGCTATGTGTGCGCCCGCATTTTCGATTCGGGCTGAAATGTCGGAATTGTCTCCCAGTTTATTCACAGCGCATTTGCAGGTTCAAACCGATTGTTTGGCCATCCATACAGTGGGTAGAGTTCAAGCATGGCTGCATCCGCACCGAACAATTCGCCCGGCCACCACAGCAAGCGTAATTTGAAAGGAGCGGCCATAAGCACTCTCGCAAAAAGCCATTGGCGGTGACTGGCCGATCGATGGTTGAGTAATTACCGAGCAGCGCAGCCTGAATGGACTACCGTTTTCCGTCAGAACGTCCCGTCCCCCATTCGGGCCACAAAGTTTTGCAGCAATGCGCAGGCCATCCTGTTAACTCGTCAGCTCAATGCATCGCATCGATTGCGCTTCTAAGGATTAGAGACACCGAAGGATGATATATGTCGTTGCACACTGACACCCCCGGAAATTTCTGCCCCATTGACGCACTGCTCAATCTAGGTTATTCGATATTCGATGTGTCCCCACGGCGGCATTCCGATATCGGGAAAGGATTCGTGCGCCGAATCGGACTCCAGCACGAGCACGGCGAGGTGATTTGGTTCGACCAGCCGGCCTCGGCCGATACGCCGTGCGGGCCGGCCACATTGACGACGACAGACGGGGAAGTGCTTGTTGCCGAGCACAGCGGTGCTCTTTTAACCGCTGCCAGAATTATCTCTCTGCGACCTGACACCGGCTGGCGTCAAATCCCAGCGGTACGACTGCTCGGCCGAGATGTGAACCGCGTAGCGTAGAGGACGCTCAGCGAGTCTGACGGTGCTAACCGATCTGGCTGTAGCCCCCGAGTCGACACGCGTGGGACACAGCGCCAGACAGCGGAGGAACCCGTTCAACGCATCGGCATCACACCGATCCGACACACCCCGCTGTCCCCGATCCGCCCGCTCGCCAAGCAGCGCATTGCTGCGTAGTGACGCCCGAGCACGCAGGACGCGTCCTGTGTTCCTGTGGCGTGCGCCTTGCGCGTCTGCGAAGCGCACGCGGTTGACCGTCTTCACGAACTGAACATTCCGGCCGGGCAGCATCTCGCGTCCTGAGTGTACCTGCCCTGCTTAAGCCGCCCGATGTGCACTTCGCTGAACGCTGATCGGGTTCTTTGTTGGTCCCGTCGTTTCCACCGCTGTCGCTTGGTGCCCGCCCGTTCACAGCCGGATTCACAAGCGGCGCCGGGTGATGCAGGTGCGTGGTTGGGCACCACGGGCTCGTCGTGGCGGTCGGCGGCTTCAACGTCGTAGGTGTACTCATTTGCGCAGGATCAGTCCAGCTACCTCCCAGAATCGTTACGTATCAATGCTTGACCGGCGGTGATGGACGTCGTCGGGACAAGTGAAGGGAGGCGTCGTGAGACGTCGGATGATGATGATGACGGTGGCCGCGATCGGATTGCTGGCCGCCGTGCTGGTGGCGGGTTGTTCGGGCAACAGTGACGTACCCTCGGCGACCGCCGGGAATGCTGCCGTGCAGTCGAGCGCCGCTTCCGCCGGCACTGGCGAGAATGGCGCTGGCGTCACTGAGAGTGGTTCCACCGACCAGTCGCAGATGGCGGCGTTCGAGCAGTGCATGGCAAGCAATGGCGTCACGATGCCGGAACGGCCCGACAGCAGTGGCGCCGGGCAGCAGGCACCTCGTGCGGGTGCGCCAGCGGGCGGTACCCCGCCGACGGGAGCTCCGGGAGCGACCGGTGGGCCGTCGGAGGGCGGCGCGCCAGCCGCCCCGCCGGGTGTCGACGCGACCGCCTGGAAGAAGGCACAGGCTGCGTGTCAGTCGTACGCTCCTAGCCAACCTGCCGACTCCTAGCGGACACGCGTGCGTGCGACGCCCGCACACTGCCACAGTGGCAGTGTGCGGGCGTGCGGCGGGCCAGGGGGAGGCTAGGACACGCTTTTCTGCGTATCAGTGGCTGACCGGTGGCGATCTTCGCTTGCGAAAGATGTGAAGGGAGGCGTCGTGAGACGCTGAATGTCAATGATCGTTGTTGCGGTGTTCGGATTGATGGCTGTAGTGCTGATGGCGGGTTGTTCAGGCCCCAGTGGCGCCTCATCGGATACAGCCACGGGCGTCGCCGAGCGGTCGAGCACCGCCGGGCGATGGCACTGCTGAGCGTGCCGCAGGTGACGGTCAGAACGGTCAGCCGACCAGTGGCAGATGGCGAGATTTGAACAGTGCATGGCAGACAATGGGGTCACGATGCCGGAACGACCCGACAGCAGCGGCTCCGGGCAGCAGACACCTCCTGCGGGAGCGCCGGCCGACGGCGCCGCACCGCCAGCGGGAGCTCCGGGGCCGGGAGGGTCGTCAAACGGCGCACCTTCTGCCCCGCCGGGGGTAGATGCAACTGCGTGGAAGGAGAAGGCGCAGGCGGCGTGTCAGTCATATGCGCTGAACCGACCCGCCGACGCCTAGACAGACGCGGTGATACGTCGCGCCCGCACACCGACGTGGTGGTGCGGGCGCGACGCGACTGCGAGCGGCAGGCTAGCTGAGGTTCTCTGACACCCAGTTGATGAAGTTGTCCACCGAGTCCCCCGTCGTTTCGGCGGTGGTGTGTCCAAGTCCCCACACGGTTGCGAAGTCGACGTTGTCAACACCGAAATTCTGCAGTGCGAGCGCAAGATTGACCTCTACGGTGCTGGCCGTGTCGCCCTGCATGATGCCGGTGCGGATGCGCCAGTGTGGTGCCACTGTCGATGTCTTGTACCCGTCGTACATGTTGGAGAGGAAGTACATGGGGTTGTACATGTTCAGGCGATACTCGACGTCGTGGCCGGTGCTGTCTTTGACGACGAAATCGGTCTCGTAGGCGGCGGCGCCGTACTCAGATTTCCAGTCCGACAACTTCGCGTACGCCGGCTGGTTCTTGGCGATGAGCTCCCGCGACACCGGCGCGAAGTGTAGACCGTCGGTGTTCTTACCCATGACAACGTTTTCGGTCTGTTGGGCGCTGATGCCGTCGAAAGCCCCCACGTCCTTGGTGGCGTTCTTCTGACTCGTGACGAAGCCCTTCAGATTGAGGACGGTCGCCTTCTTCGTGTCAGCGTCGTAGCGGACCCACGTGCCGGCCTCGTTGAGGTGGTCGAAGTAGTCGTCGACCGTGTCGTAGGTCGTGGCAGTTGTCGAAGACGAATTGCCTCCCGGTGTCGCGCCGCCCGCTGGCGGTGTTCCGCCACCGGGCGCGGCACCACTGGGCGCAGCACCCGATGGCGGGCCGCCCGAGGCTCCTGCACCACCCATCCCGGCCATTGTCTGGGTATTCGGCGTGTACGGAAAGGTTGTGTAGGACAGGAAGTCGTTGAGCGAGGTCTGCACCACCGAGACGATGTGGTCGTAGTAGCTCCCGCGCAGATAGATACCGTCGCCGGTCTCGCTGAGTGTAAGGGCCTTACCGTCCGCGTCCTTCAAGGCAAGACGATTCTGGTAGTCGGCGAACGCCCGTGCGAGGTCCTGGGAGTACTGAGCGGTCCATGTACCGGCTGCACGGGTGCCCGTCGTGGCGAATTGGCCCATGTTCCATTCGTATGCAGCGTTCGCGTAATCCAGGCTGGTGATCGGGCACCACGCCATGGCGCCGGCCACGGCGTCACTCACGGTGTTGCCGTCGACGTCGGCCATTGCCGCGCCCAGCGTCTCGAGGTACGGAGCGTAGAGATCGCTGTCGCCCGAGGCCCCCATCACCGCGCTCTGCGCACCCCCACCGCTGTGACCGAAGACGAACACCGATTCTTTGTTCCCGGGCAACGCATTTCCCTGGACTTTGACGTAGCGCACGGCGGCTTTCAGGTCGACGACGCCCCATGGCGCATTGCCCGTGTAGGCGGTGGTTTGCGAGTCCTTGCCGCGCAGCCCCGCGGCGACGTAGACGTACCCAGCCTTCATATACGACGACACGTCGTCGTAGGAGTAGGTCGTCGGTGGTTTCTGCGCGGCGTATCCGGGTGTGTTGACCGGGAAGACGATCGGCGCGGTGGTAGCGCTGAGATTGCCGACGCGTCCGTCGGGGTTGACCTTGACGGTGTAGGTCCCGTCGCTGTTCTTCGTGCCGGCGAAGTACTTTCCCGGGACGAACACTCCAAGCGTCTCGTAGTCGGTGGCCTGAGGCTTCTCGACGTAGGTGATTCCGAGCTGGTAGTACACGTCGTTGGTCGGGTCGTAGGACCAGGTGGCCGCGTTCAGGGTCAGCGCTGGCGGCGGGCCCGCGGTCGCTTTCGCGGTGGTCGACGGTGATGATGAGTCCGACGACGTTCCGCACGCGGCCACGCCAAAGACGCCGACCACACCAGCCACTAGCCCGCCGCGCAGTACTGTCCGGCGCGAAATCTCCATCTGATCGTCTCCTCATCTCGCGTGCTCCTCGCACGCGTCTGTCTGTCGGCGCTGCGCGGCGTAGGCAACCGTTCCGGACTCGACCCCCAGTGTGCCGCCAGTTGCGGATCGGATCGCTGACTTTCGCCGTACTGGCAGCGCATTGACAGCCGGCGCACAGCAACCGCATCTGGTTGTGCGCAGCTGCCGCAGATTCAACGGCGCCCTCGAAATCACTGTGACCGACACCGGTACCTGGGACCCCAGCCCCGCAGAGCGGACTGGCACTCATCACCGCACTCAGCGACACCCATGCACTTACCGCCGGACCCGACGGGACCACCGTCACCATGTGCTGGCGGCCGACGCCTGTTTCTGACGACATGATATCTAGTATCGGAGTTCGAAACTAACTGCGGCAGAATCAAATTAGCCGATGATCACCCGGCGGCACTCACGTGCGGTCTTTCCAGCGCTCGTTGGCTGATTGTCGGGTCGTGCCGATGGCCGCGCCGATGTCGGCCCACGAGCGACCCAGCTGGCGGGCCTTGGCCACCGCGGCGTCGAGCAGTGCGTCGGCGTCCCTGCGGGCATCCACGGCCGCCCGGATCTCGTCGTCGAAGACCACCGCAGCGAAAGTGGCCGCGCTCGACCAACCCTTCGACGTTCTGCGCACCATCCTCGAGGCCGGCGACGCCGTGCACGCTCGTGCTGCGCTGCGACAGCTGCTGCAGGTGAGCGAATTCGGCGCCGACACCGTCGAGAGCATGCCTCTGAGATTCTTCAACCAGGAGTACGCAGACAAAATACGAGCCCAGAATGATCTCGTTGACGGCTGATGCGCACGCGCGGGCACCACGACATAACGCGTCATTATCGGCACTTCAAATCGGCTGGGCGAACTAGCAATTCGGGTTCGAGTTGACATAAGCGGCCTGCGAGCGGCGGCGTGAAAGGCGCCAAGCGGCCGCGCCGATGATCGAACAAGCCACACGACGCCGACCCACGTCGCACTGCGACTCGGCCCGATGTAACGACTGATGACGTCGACAGTCGCAAACATCGACAAGGTGATCCAGACGCAGAACAACACAAACAACGCGAACCCGATGTAGAACGGCCAGTTGTCCGCGCGGCAATCAGCAGCGGATTCGGATAGTCCGGCCGTGGCCATCAGCACATCCACAATCTACTCGCCGCGAGCAGCCCTACCCGACGGCCTTGTCGAGGAAGACGACCGTGTCGACGAGCGCACCGCCTAATGAACCGCCCCGGGTCTGTCGGAGGCTCTCGAACT
>NZ_JALPSY010000054.1:0-7048 GCF_023218005.1 Gordonia sp. C13 | reverse complement strand
CGGGTCAGTACAACTAGCGCCCGAGCTTGTTAACGAACTGATCGAGGAGCTGGACAAGGAAGCCACGACGCTCAAAGACGAGACGCTCACGCTCGCCGTGGCAGCACTAGGAACACAGTTCCTCGCCGCGCTGACGGAGTAATGCTATGCGGGGTTGCGGACCGCGTATCGCGGTCTACCCTGGTCAGCATGAGTCTGCGCACCCAAATCCAGGAACTTTCGCCAGAAGACTGGGCGAGGGTGACGAAGGCTGCCGCACAACGATCGGTGCGCGCTGCTGAACGCTTGGGACGCGCCGTCGACAAGAGCATCGAAGACATTGCAAATTCCACAATCGACGATCTCGCAAAACGGCGACGGCAAGAGCTCAAAGACCCCACGGAGCCAGCAGGCGACGCTCAGAGTGGCGCCACTGAGAAAGGTCGCGCCGCAGTTGCGAGGCGAGTGAAACTCCTTACCCCGCGACCAAAATGGTTATCATCGTCGCTTCAGCAGCAGCACTACTATGGGGTCCCTCTATTCGTGTCCGTACCTGTGGAGGAGGACCCCGGCCACGGCGGCATGAGCCTGGACTGGTCCAAGTTCCTGGAATTCGTCGACCCCGAGGGCGACCAGTCAGACCCCGCACCCAAGACCCGATAGTCACCTAGAGCGTCACGCTCTGGCTCTCCATCGCTCGTTCGCCGATTGCCGTGTCATCCCGGCCGCAGCCCCGATATCGGCCCACGAGCGGCCCAGCCGGCGAGCCTTGGCCACCGCGGCGTCGAGTCGCGCGTCGGCGTCCCTGCGGGCCTCCGCTGCGGCCTGGATCTCATCGCCGATGCCGATCGGGTCGAGATGCTCCCGCAGCCACACCGCACGTGCGGCCTCCTCGACCTCAGGCCGCACGTTGACGTCGAGGTCGGTGTCGGGGGCGAACACGCGATGGCTGGCGAGGTCTTCGAGGGACACAGAGGGCACCCGCGTCCACTGCGCCGGATCGGTCCAGGTCGACACCTCGGAGCTGTGCAGGTCGGAGCTGTCCCAGCGACGGCAATCGCAGCGCAACAGCCAGCCGACAACCTCCGCCGACGGCCGCAGGACGATGTCGCTGCCCACAGCGGCCATGCGATTGCGCACCGGCAGTGACGCACGCGCAGCCGCATCTGCGGCCTGACGCCGGCCGACTTCGACGAGCTCGTAGTCCACGCCGTCGACCATGGTCGACCCTTGGCTCTCGGCCCCGTCCTCGAACACCGCCACCAACGCCGCCTCATGTAAGTGCGTGTTGCTCTCGTGTATCCAACCCATGCAGAAAGGGTAGACCCACGATGTCAGGATAACCAGACATCAATTTTACATCACGTCAGGACTACCTGACATAATAACTATTATCGGCTAAAAGTCTGGCTAGTGACGGGCCAGTGTATCGGCTACACTGGACGCATGACGACAGTGCCACTCGGCGAAGCCAAAGACAAGCTCTCAGCGCTCATCGACAGCGCCGAAACCACGCACGACATCATCACGATCACCAAGCACGGCAAACCCGCCGCGGTGCTGATGTCGGCCGACGACCTCGAATCGCTCCACGAGACGATCTACTGGCTCTCACGTGCCGGTGTCCGCGACGACGTCGCTACCGCCGACACCGAATACGCCGCCGGCCACACCGTCTCCATCGACGACCTGCGCGCCGAACACGGCATGCCGCCGAAATGAGCGACGCTCCGCCAGACTCGTCCGGCCCGTACCGGGTCGAGGTCGCCTCCCCAGCCCGCCGCGACCTCGGGCGACTCCCATCCCGGATCGTTCACGCCGTCATCGAATTCATCTCCGGGCCCCTCGCCGAGAACCCTCACCGACTTAGCAAGCCGCTACGCGACGACCTCACCGACCTTCACAGCGCCCGCCGAGGTGACTATCGGATCCTGCTCCGCATCGACGACCCCAACCACACCATCGTCGTTGTCAGAATCGACCACCGCGCCCACGCCTATCGCACCTAACTGACTGTGGCACTGCATAGCTGAACGAAGGAGAGGATGCCGTGAACGACCCCGGGAACACACTCGATCAGGCTATCGACCAGCTCTACGACCCCATCCATCCCATCCTGATCGCTGTCAGCAGCACAAGAACACCGACGTTCACAGCTAGATAGTCGCTCTATCCTTTGTGGGTGACGAGATTCGACGAGACCTGGCACCGGTTGCTGAAATGGACAGCGGGGCAGACTCCGTCCGAGCGTCTGGCTGCGCTGGTCCTCGATGAAGAAGGGTACGAGAGTATCGACCCTTCCCATCCACTTGGCGGCAAGGACGGGGGTGCTGACGCCCTAGTCAAGAAGGACGGCGCGACATGGGTCATGGCGGTCTACTTTCCCCGGGACCAGCAGACCATCAAGACCATCACCGACAAGCTAGCCAGCGACATCGCGGCAGCCAAGAAGAAGGTTCCAGGACTCACCGGCCTGGTCTTCGTCACCAACCAGGAACTCCGACTAGCAGATCGTGAAACCCTCCGCGGTCTCGATCCGGACATCGACATCGACCTGATCCACCTCGAGCGACTGGCAACTATCCTCGACCGCCCCCGAATGTCTCCGGTGCGTGAACAGTACCTAGACATCTCCGCAGGCCCGCCCCCCATCCTTGTCTCAGCAGAAGTAGTCGGCGTCGCCCGAACGTTCGACTTTTCCGACCAGGTTCTCGAAAGCCTGATTGAGATCGAACGTGAGGATTTAATCAAACAGCGTGACAAATTGATCGAACGCAGTAAGAAGCCACAGCGAGTACAGACCGCCATGACGCCAGGACTTCTCGAAGCCTTGGGCCTGGGTTTGTCCGAACCACATACCCAACCGCCGATGAGCGACGACGAGATTGCCCGCCGCGTTAACACACTGCGGGAGGAACTGACCTCCCGGTGGGGTCAATGTCAAGACTATCTGGCCGCGATCGCTTGGCCGGCACTCCATTTCGAGATCACGAACCAGGAAAAGTCTTTCCTCAACAATGTTCAGATCATCCTCACTTTTCATGGAGCGCGAGGACTGGAGTATGCCGCGATTGACACATTCAAATGGGAGAGACTGAAAGACCCATCCTGGGAACCCCCAGCGGGTCCCTTTGGTCATGTCGTACAGAACTTCCCGAGAATCAATCCGGCTGGATATCCAATCTCCTGGGATCACAACGAGGCCGGTGACCTCGTGGTCACGATCGACCTACCGGAACTTCGGCCCCATCCGCCGTGGCGCCACAACGGAAACGACGTGGTCCTGGTCGCGCGAGACCCTGCTGACACAGTTACAGTCACGTACACCGTGACAGCTCATGGGTACGGCACGTACTTCGAAAGCGATCCGATCGCTCTTCCCACTGAACACGTAGACATGTTCGACTCCGTTCAAGAAGCCCTCCGCGCCGTCGACCCCACGAACGACTGAGGGCGGTGCCAGCCAGGAACCGAGCGGGATCGATCCTCCCTTCTTGCAGATCTATCGTCCGCTCGGCAACGGCCGATGGTTGCAGATCGTGATTGACCGCACGGACAGTCCTGTGCCCAGGTGTGTCCGCAGGTGCACATTGGCTGCACAGGTCGGCCCGAGATGTCCAAGCTCTGCCGCCCGTCTTTGCGCATGGACACAAGCGCCTCCGCGCACTCAATCTAAAAGTTCCTATACCGCAACCGATTACACATACAGCACGCGAGGCCACCGAGCTCCGAAGTCGTCATCGGCAAAGTTGACGAACACCTGCAGTAGTGTGCGGCGCATGACAATGAAGACGATCTCCACTCGGGCTCTGGTCACCGTCGCAGCACTGTCGACACTGCTACTGGCAGTCCCTTCGACGGCATCGGCCGCCCCAGCACCACGACTCGGCGTCCTCGGAGACGACATCTGGGTCATGGGCAACAACGCCTTCTGCCACGGAGCCATCCACGTCGGAATCGACACCAACCCCGCCAAACGAGGCCAGGCCACCATCTCCCTCACCTCACGCGGATTCACCGGCACCCAACCCGCCTGGGGACGCAACCCCTCCTGCAAAGTCAACGTCGCGATCGGCTACTGGTCAGGCATCCAGTACCGCGAAAAAGTCGTACCGATGAACCTCGGCCCGCGGCCGCAAGCACCAGTTCGCGTGAACCTCAAAGGCGTTGGGCAGGGCATCAACCTCATGTCCTTCACCACCCACCCTAACCCGAATAAGGGCGTCTCCTACTACGTCCAAATCCCGTAGTAGCCCTGACACTAATCTCCCACCCGATACCCCCGGAAGCCACTGGCCTCCGGGGGTACTTGCTTCACAGGTCTGTGAGGTCAGACGACGACTGCGCTGCCTGGCAGCAGATACTCACCCGCCAGGACGACGAAGACTAGAGCTGCCGCGACACCAAGCCCTACCGGACTCGGCGCAGCTCCCGCACAATCACCTCTGCTGCCTGGTTCCGTCCGGCGTGCTCACCTCCCACAGAAGGGTGCCCGGCGGGTGCAGGCCGAGGTCTGTCTGCCAGGCTTCGCCGTCACCTAATCGGAGCGGCTACGCCGCGCTGTGACGCCCTTCGGGCGCAGTTGGTTTGCGTTGCATCGCCGCATTCTCTTACCTCCACTCCCGTGCCGCAAGGGTCGTGAAAAACTAATCCGCCCTGCGGGTTTCAGGCCTGCGGCCCGGATGACTTTTTCACTGTGAACACCCTTGCGGCCCAATCGCTTCGGCAAAGAGATGGCCGGTGCAAACGCAAACCAGCACTCACAACGGGAGGGTCACCATGAACATCGCCACCACCGTCTACCAGCTGTGCACCAGCTGCGCTGTCGCTGTCGCCTACGGAGACATGAGCGGCCTCGACACCGACAACGCCGCCGAGGTCCTGGCGTTCATGGCCGATCACGGCTACCTGGTGCCCGCCGACGACATCGACCCGCCCGGCTACTGGCTGTGCGAAGCCTGCGGACTCGACCAGCTCGGTCCAGGCCGCATCTTCACCCACGACTAGCCCCTGACCTGCGAAAGGAACCTCACAATGAATGCTTGGATCGCCACCAAAGACCCCGCCAAGGTCGACGCTTTCGCCGATCAGATCGCCGCGCACGAACCCCATCGCATTGAAGAGGTCGACGGTGACCGCGAGTGCGCGGTGTGGCTGTACGCCGTTGACCGCATCATCCGCGAGCGCACCGCAGGATTCGACCACCGCGACTTCCCCGATTGGGGATGGCGCGAGGTCTACGACGACGACTGGTCCCCCGCCGACGCCGCCGCCGACGCACTGGACGACTGGGAACAGTCCGGCGACCTTTAGAAGAGCTTCCGCGTCGCAAACCGGCACGCGGACAACAGAAAACCCGGCCAGGGACTAGCTGGCCGGGGTCTCACCCACCACAGTAAGGGAGAAACCCCATGACATACAACACAACCACCGCAGCGACCGGCGAGCTGCGCCACCTCGCCCCGGCCGATCTGGTCATCGACACCAACATCCGCACCGAAGCCGAAACCACCCTCACGCCTGAGTTCATCGACTCGGTCCGCGAGGGTGTCCGGCAGCCGATCCTGGCCGTCGAGATCGACGGGCAGGTGCGCGTGCGGGACGGGCAGCGCCGCACCCTCGCCGCCCGGGAGGCCGGTCTGGCCAGCGTCCCGGTCTACGTCGTGCCCGTCGCGACCGACGCCGACGACAAAGCGCTGACCGTGGACCGAATCTTGGACCAGCTCACCAGTTTCGAGCGCGAAGAACTGCGTGCATCAGACCGGGTGGCCGCGATCGAGCAGCTGGCGTTGGCCGGGATGTCGGCGACCAAGATCGCCAAGGCCACCCGCACCAAGAAGAAGGACGTGGACCACACCCTGGCGGTCGCGAAGTCGGCGACCACCCTCGACCTGCTCGACCAAGGTGCAGGGCTGACGTTGGAGCAGTCGGCGACGCTGGCGGCCTACGACCACGACCCCGAGGCCCAGCAATGGCTCATCACCGCCGCACACAGCGGACGGTTCGAGTTCCAGGCCAAGGTACTGGCCGAGGCTGACGAGCGGCCCGCCCTGCTGGCCCAGGTCGCGGCCTACGCGGCTGAGGGGATCGCTGCGGTGACCCGCCAACCCAGCTACAACCAGGCCCGCAGGATCGACCGGTTGGAGACCGCCGACGGTGCTGCAGCCCGGATCGAGGACATGCCGGTCGAGAACCGTCTGGCCTATGTGTGGGCCGATGACACCGAATCGTGGACCGACGCCGAGGGCAACGAGGTTCCCGAACACGTCATCGACTTCGACCTGCTCGACGGCGACGAAGACGCTCCCGCCGACGACCAGCCAGAGGACGGGTTGCTCGACCCGCGCACGCTGACCCGCCACGTCACCCGCGAGGTCGAAACCACCTGGTATGTGCTGGGCAGCGACGACCTCGGACTCACCGAGCGTGCCTACAGCTACAGCACCCCGAGCAATGCGGCCACCTCCGGCGAGGTCAGCGCCGCCGAGAAGGAGGCGCAGAAGCAGGAACGTCGCCGGGTGCGAGTCCTCAACGCCGCCAGCGCGACCGCCCGCGAGGTGCGGATCGAGAAGCTGACCGCGTGGCTGGCCCGCAAAACCCTGCCCAAGGGCAGCGCCCCGAAGGTCGCGACGTTCATCGCGACCTCGATGCACGCCCATCACGACATGTTCGGCGCGAACAGCATGCAGGGCAACGCCGCCGAGATCGCCGCGACGATCCTCGGTGGCCAGCCCGCCGACCTGTTGGAGCAGGCCAGCACCGCTGACCGCGCCCAGATCGTCGGACTCGGGATCGCTCTGGCGTCCCGGGAGGCGCACATGTGGAAAGACGCCTGGCGCAACGTGACCGACCGGGACTACCTCGGCAGCTACGTCCGCGCTCGCGCCGACTACCTGCGATTCCTGGTCGAGGTCACCGGCTACACCCTCTCCGACGTCGAGCACGTCATCGCCGGGGAGAAAGACGCCGCCGACGTGCCGCTCGACTAGACCCCTCACGGTGGGGCGCGCCCCCCCCCGGCGCGGCCCCCCCCCCCCCCCCCCCGCCCCCCCCCCCACCCCCCCCCCCC
>NZ_JALPSY010000053.1:0-7864 GCF_023218005.1 Gordonia sp. C13 | reverse complement strand
CCTAACGATGACGCCGCACCGTCGTGGCAGTCGTAAGATGAGCGCGCAGGATCAGCAGGATGCCGTCGACAGCATCACGTCGAACCAACCGGCGCTGAATCCCCGAGATCGAGCTGCGGCCATCCTGGTAATCGTCTTCGGTCAGCAGATCGACCGCGTCGTCAAACTCACCTGGGAGGACGTAATTGTCTCCGACGAGCTTGTGACAGTCACTCTCGGGGACATCGCCATCGCCCTACCCGAGCCCCTTGAGCCATTCCGTTACCTCGCTGGCGAGCGCGACCTCGCGAACACCGCTGCGCATCCGGCCACGACATGGGTGTTCCGCGGGTACATGCCGGGCCAACACATCAACCCGGGGCACTTACGAACGCGGCTCACGACGATCTTCAGGACCAGGGCGGCCCGCCTCGGAACACTCCACGAACTCACAAAGCTTGCACCACCCGCGATCCTCGCGGACGCACTTGGCTACTCCCCCACCACCATCGAACGACACAGCGTGGCATCAGCAGCGACCTACGCCGAGTACGTGTCGATCGTCGAAGAAGGAAACGAGTGATCACGGCTGTGCCCAGGGCTTCGGTTATGTCCCTTCGGCGATCACAAATAACTGAGTCGCGGATGATCCCTCGTTGACTACGGCGATCGCTTCACGTCCCGGGGTGAGCGTCTGTTCAGCAGGTTCGTTATCGGTGCGGATCACTGAGACTCCCCGGACTCCGTCGCACTGCAGTCCGATCTTCTGCAGCGATTCGTTGGTGAGTAACGGACTCGGGCACGCGATGCGGTGGATGTCACCGAAGCCGTTGGCAGTGTTTAACGCGGCGACGGTCGTCGGCGTTGAGCCGGGTGTGCCGAAACGGATGTAGTAGGAGCTACTACCCACGAATCCGGGCGGCGACTCTATGCCTGCGATAAATCTGGCCCCCTCGGGAACAGAAATCCGCAGCTCTGACAGCGCCGATTCGGCCCCGTCTCTGTTGATATCCCGCGGACCAAGGTCGTTCTCGAATGCTCCGCAACCAGCTAGGACGAACGCAGCAGTCACGGCGAGGACGAGATGCTGGCGTGCCTTCACTCCTCCACAGTAGCGGCGAATCCCGGCTCCGCGGACGAGGAGTGCCTGGCGGCCATCGACATCGAGCCGCCCGGCTGACACCTGCACGGCACGTTCGGTGCCCGCCAGCAATGCCGGACCAGTCACACTGCGCGAAGCCACTCTGCGACTGAGCGTAGGATACACGTCCTACTTCAACACGTCTCGTTTCCAATTAAGTAGGACAAGTGAAAACAGATGCGAGGCAACAGTTTAGAGAAACTATTGTCCATAGACGTTGATCCGGCTTCGGGCCATGACCTTCGTATCTGTCTGAGGGCGTGACCTTCGTATCTAGCAGGCAGTGATCGGCTCCCTCCCTGCCTAGCTTCGAACCATTTGTCGTCCGCGACATAGGTGGACGCTCGATGGCAGTGACTCGTCCTACTTCAACACGTCTCGTTACCAGTTCAGATCTGTTGGCGCGGAGGGTAATTGGTCTCCTAATGACATAATCGCCAGTCAGGGATTAAGCGGGCGCGCATCAGTGGGCCGGATGTTTCAGTCCGCGCCGAACACAGCCATCCGCGTCGACGTTGCCATCGAACACTGAATGGTCGGGAGAGACTATCGAAAGGCTGTGACTGGGATGGCGAAGATCAAGCGCGTTGAGGTCATCGACGACGTCGATGGGCGGCCTGTAGCAATGTCGTCTGGGTGCATGCGTGTGTCGCAGGGATTCTTGGCCACACCCGCTTTCTGCCTGCATGCTAGGGCCGTATCCATGTGACACAGCGCACATTGGTGGCGATAGGATGGTGACGTTCGCGGGTGGCCCCGGTTTGTGCGTGCACGAAGGAGTGGTGATGGCGGGACAGGACGAACGCTTTTCCTCGGCGGACCTCGGTGTGGGTGAAGCTCTGCATGATCATTGGCAGTCGATGCTGTCCACGACCCATCTGCCGTGGACGACCCGGCTCACCAGCACGGAGACGCCGTTCGAAGCGTCGATTCGGCGGTGGTGGATCGACGATCTGGCGTTGGTTGATTGCGAGTGCGGACCATCGTCTGGCACGCGTCAACGACGCCAGATCGCAGGCACCGACGGCGAGTTCTTTGTCGTGTTGATGAACCGGGGTGGTCGTGAATCCGTCACCCAAGATGACGTCACGATCGACTTGGAGCCCGGAGACGCGGTTGCCTGGGACAGTAGCAAGCCGGCTAGGTTCACTGTGTGGGAGCAGCTGTCTAAGCGGAGTCTGATCATCCCCCGGTCGGCGATCGAGGAGATCGGTGGCACGCCGTGGGCACGAGGCGGGGTCAAGCTCGAGGCGTCTTCGCCTTCGGCGCAACTACTCACCACATATCTGGACTCGCTTAGTTCCACGCTGCCGCTGCTCACACAGTCGTCGTTGACCGCTGCTCGCAATGCCACCCTCGAGCTCCTGATCGGAGCGTTGCGCCCCGGGGATGCGGGTGTGACCTCCGCGTCGGGGCCGGCGATGCGTGAGTCGATGAATCGCTACATAGAACGCCACCTCCTCGATCAACACCTGTCGCCAGGGGTGATCGCGCAAGCTCACGGAGTCTCGGTGCGAACGGTCAATCGTGTGTTCAACGCGACCGGCCAGACCGTCAGTGACCTCATTCGGGTTCGGCGACTGGCTCGTGCCCGGGTCGACCTCGCTGAGACCACCCAGTCGATTGCGTCAATCGCGAACAAATGGGGCTTCTCAGATGCCAGCCATCTGAGTCGAACATTCAAGTCGCACTACGGAACTTCGCCACGCGACTTCCGTGCTGACCGAGCTAAGACCACCCCTGTCGCGTAACTGCACGTACCTGGCGCTTGAGTTCATTAACTCACAGATGATCCTGGGTGAGACTGGAGTCACAGCCCGGTGGAAACACTAACAACCTTCTTGGCGGGCTGAGATCAACTAGCTCACAAGGAGATTCGATCATGCAGCGTCGCGACATCGAGTTCAACGCAGAGGGTGTCACTCTCCGCGGATGGTTCTACCCCAGCCAAGGCGACGGTAGCTCGCACCCGACTATCGTTATGGCCCACGGATTTTCGGCGGTCAAGGAGCAGTACCTCGACCGCTACGCCGAGGTGTTCGCCGCTGCGGGACTAAACGCGCTGGTGTTCGACAACCGCAACTTCGGTGACAGCGACGGCGAGCCCCGCCAGGAGATCGACCCGTGGCAGCAGATCCGCGACTACCGGCACGCGATCACCTACGCAACCACCCTTCCCGAGGTCGACAGTGACCGCATCGGAGTGTGGGGTTCGAGCTACTCCGGCGGTCACGTGCTGGTCGTGTCGGCGCTGGATCGACGGGTGAAGGCAGTGGTCAGCCAGGGGTCACTGGTCGATGGCTATCAGAACCTGCGCCGCCTGGTCCGGCCCGACTTCATCGACGGGTTCCGCGAGCAGTTCGACGCTGATCGCCTGGCCCGCTTCAACGGCGAAGCACCTGCCATGGTGCCAGTTGTCGATGAGGATCCGCTCGCCCCCTCGGCGTTGCCGACGCCCGACTCCTACGAGTGGTTCACCGAAAGCGGACGCACCATCGCACCGAACTGGCGCAACGAGGTGACGCTGCGCAGCGTGGAGATGCTGGGCGAGTACGTGCCGGCAGATTTCGTCGAGTACATCAGCCCCACTCCCCTGCTGCTGCTGCCGGCAGTCAACGACGTCCTGACCCCCACGGATCTGGCGATCGGGGCCTTCGAGCGGGCGCGCGCTCCCAAGCGCATCGAGATCCTGCCTGGCGGCCACTTCGACATCTACACCAAGGGATTCGAGCAGTCGAGCTCGCTGGCCCGCGACTGGTTCATGGAACACCTCGTCGGCTGACCCTGCTCGGCTATCCCTCCCTCTGAGACTGAAAAGAGAATCGCTATGACCACCAACCGACTGGCCGGCAAAGTCGCCGTCGTCACCGGATCCAGTTCAGGCAACGGCCGGGCAATCGCCCTGGCCCTGGCCGCCGAAGGTGCCACCGTGGTGTGTTCGGACATCCGCCGCGAAGCCCGTGAAGGCGGCTATGAAACCGACAGCAACGTCGCCACCGACGAACTCATCATCGCCAACGGCGGAAAGTCGTTGTACGTCGACGCCGATGCAGGCAACTACGCGTCAATGGAGAATCTGATCTCCACGGCCGTGGACAGCTACGGCCGCGTCGATGTGATGGTCAACAACGCCGGCATCTTCACCGGCCTGAAAACCATCGTCGACGAGACTGAAGACGAATTCGACCTCACGCTCCGGATCAACGCCAAGAGCGTGTGGTTGGGCAGTAAGTTCGCCATCCGCCAGATGCTCACCCAGGAACCCGTCGACGGCTCACGCGGCCGCGTGGTCAACATCGCCTCCATCGGCGGGCTGGTCGGGCTCGCCCAAGAGCCGGGCTACTGCACCGCCAAGGGCGCGGTGGTCAACCTGACCCGCCAGCTGGCCGTCGACTTCGCCCCAGAACGCATCAACGTCAACGCCGTCTGCCCCGGATTCCTCGCAACCGCGATGGTCCGTCCGTTCCTCGACGATCCCGAACTGAACAAGGCCCTGCACGACAAGTCACCGTGGCCGGAACTGGGCACCGCCGACGACGTGGCGAAGGCCACCGTGTTCCTCGCCTCCGGCGACGCACGATGGGCCACCGGAACATTGCTCACCATCGACGGCGGCTTCACCGCCCCCTGACCGGAAGATCAGCATGTCTCGACTCACAGACAAAATCGTGGTGGTCACCGGCTCAAGTTCTGGATTCGGCCGCGGAATCGCCAAAGCATTCGCCGCCGAGGGCGCCAAACTCGTCATCAGCGACATCCACGAAGAACCCCTGACCGGCGGATTCGAAGACGACGCCGACTTGACCACCGCCGAAGCCATCGTCAAAGCAGGCGGCCAAGCGGTGTTCATACGGGCCGATGTCACCAAGCCCGATCAGGTCGCGAACCTCATGACCGAGACCGTCGCCACCTACGGCCGCCTCGATGTCCTGGTCAACAACGCCGGAGTGTTCCGCGGCGGGAAGTTCCTGCACGAGTTCACCGAGCAGGACCTCGACATCTGCTACCAGGTGAATGTCAAAGGCAGCTTCCTCGCTGCTCAAGAAGCCGTCAAACAGTTCCTCAGCCAGGGCGACGGCGGCAACATCATCAACATCGTTTCCACCGCCGGTCTGCAAGGACACCCCAAGCAGTCGGTATACAACATCTCCAAAGGCGCGGCCGCCAACCTCACCAGGGTCTTGGCGATCGAGTACGGCCAGAACAAGATCCGCGTCAACGGCATCTGCCCCACCTACGCCAAGACCGCCCTGACCCGCGAACTGTTCGATGACGAGGATTTCGATACAGCATTCACCGAGTCGATCCCCCTCAAGCGGTGGGGCGAGGTCGAGGACATCTCCAAACTCGCCATTTTCCTCGCCTCTGATGACTCGAGCTACATCCACGGCGACCTGATCAAGGTCGACGGCGGCGAAACCCTCTGCCGCTACTCCGTGTAAAGACTGCTGGCTGGGCGGCGAGCCCCCGACATTCCGCCGCCCAGCCAGCATCCCACTGACCCCGCCCAGCCCGCGAAAGGCCACCCTTCCCCGTGACCACGACCACCACCACCGACGCAGCCGGTAGCTACCCTCCTGCCCCCGCGTTCACGGACCAGGCCAACGGCACGGCCGAGATGTATGACCATGCCGACGCCGACCGCCTCGAGTTCTGGGCCGAGCAGGCCCGGCGGCTGGACTGGGCCACCGAGTTCACCACCACCCTCGACTGGTCCGACGCCCCGTTCGCCAAGTGGTTCGTCGGAGGCAAGCTCAACGTCGCGGTCAACTGCGTGGACCGGCACGTCGCCGCAGGCAAGGGCGACCGCGTCGCCATCCACTGGGTCGGCGAACCCGGCGACACCCGCGACCTCACCTACAGCCAACTGCTCGCCGAGGTCAGCAAGGCCGCCAACTACTTCTCGTCCATCGGGCTGGTCGCCGGCGATCGCGTCGCCATCTACATGCCGATGGTCCCCGAGGCCCTGATCTCGATGCTCGCCTGCGCCCGCCTCGGACTCACCCACTCGGTGGTCTTCGCCGGCTTCTCCTCCGGAGCGCTGCGCTCCCGCGTCGACGACGCCGAGGCCAAGCTCGTCATCACCACCGACGGCCAGTACCGCCGCGGCCAGCCGGCGCCACTGAAGACCCAGGTCGACGAGGCGCTCGGCACCGGCGACGACGCCGCGAAATCCGTCGAGAAGGTCCTCGTCGTGCGTCGAACCAACCATGACCCCGACCTGAACTGGGTCGAAGGCCGCGACGTGTGGTGGGAAGACACCGTCGACGAACAGTCCGACACCCACGACGCCGAGGCCTTCGACGCCGAACACCCGCTGTTCCTGCTCTACACCTCGGGCACCACCGGCAAGCCCAAGGGCATCGTCCACTCCTCCGGCGGTTACCTCACCCAGGTCAGCTACACGTTCCACTACGTCTTCGACCACAAAGAAGGCCGCGACGTCTTCTGGTGTGGCGCCGACATCGGCTGGGTGACCGGCCACTCCTACCTCGTCTACGGCCCGCTCTCCAACGGCGCGACCGAGGTCGTCTACGAAGGAACCCCCAACTCCCCCAACGAACACCGCCACTTCGAGATCATCCAGAAGTACGGCGTCACCATCTACTACATCGCGCCGACCCTGATCCGCACCTTCATGAAGTGGGGACGCGAGATCCCCGACGCCCACGACCTGTCCAGCATCCGGCTGCTCGGCAGCGTCGGCGAACCGATCAACCCCGAGGCCTGGAAGTGGTACCGCGAGGTCATCGGCGGCAACTCCGCACCCATCGTCGACACCTGGTGGCAGACCGAGACCGGCGCCATCATGATCTCGCCGCTGCCCGGCGTGACCGCGACCAAGCCGGGATCAGCGATGAAACCCCTGCCCGGCATCAGCGCCAACATCGTCGACGACCAGGGCAACCCCGTCGGCGCCGGTGAGCAGGGCTACCTCGTGCTCGACCAGCCGTGGCCGTCGATGCTGCGCGGCATCTGGGGCGACGACGAGCGCTTCCGCGAGACGTACTGGTCACGCTTCGCCGAGCAGGGCTGGTACTTCGCCGGCGACGGCGCCCGCTACGACGCCGACCACGCACTCTGGGTCCTCGGACGCGTCGACGACGTCATGAACGTCTCCGGCCACCGCATCTCCACCGCCGAAGTCGAGTCCGCCCTCGTCGGCCACTCCGGTGTCGCCGAAGCCGCGGTCATCGGCGCCGCCGACGAGACCACCGGTCAGGGCATCGTCGCCTTCGTCATCCTCCGTGAAGGCGTGGAGAACACCGGTGACCAGCTGATCGCCGAACTGCGCCAGCAGGTGTCGGTGGAGATCTCGCCGATCGCCAAACCCCGCGAGATCAACGTCGTGCCCGAACTGCCCAAGACACGCTCGGGCAAGATCATGCGCCGCCTGCTCAAGGACGTCGCCGAAGGACGCGAACTCGGCGACACCTCCACCCTCGTCGACCCCTCGGTCTTCGAGGCCATCCGCGCCCGCAAAGCCTGACGCACAACGAATCATGACTGCACAGGCAATCCGGGCCGCGCTCCTGACGGCCGCCCTAACCGCAATCACTGCAATCGCGTTCGCCGCTGGCCTCGTCCTCATGGTGCTACGGCAACTCGTCGCTCTAACCCGACAATAGAACGACCAGCAGGCGCCTACCCGCAGTGACGACCTGAGTCAGGCCGATCGGCCACCCCTCAGTAGTCAAGGCTAAACCCTTCAAATGTCGTAATTACTATTATCGGCTAAAAAGT
>NZ_JALPSY010000052.1:0-8220 GCF_023218005.1 Gordonia sp. C13 | reverse complement strand
CTAGACAGGTCGCCGAGAACCGTTGAACTATGGGAAGTATCGGTAGACGGGGCGTGCGACACAACCTGGTTTGGTCGATCCTTCAATTTCAACTGCAGCGTCGGCCACAAGCTGAACCGCGCCGTTGATCTCCGAGATTTCCGCGACTGTGGCGGTTAGTCGCACTCTCGCCCCCGCCGGTACAGGTGCGGGGAATCGCACTCTCTCCAGCCCATAGTTGACGACCATCGCCACCTCACGTACGTGCAGCAGTTCTGCGAACAACGGCCCTACCAAGGACAGCGTTAAGTAGCCATGGGCGATAGTCCTTCCGAACGGACCGGACTTCGCACGCTCGACATCGACGTGAATCCACTGTTGGTCGTGGGTCACTGCACCGAACGTGTCGACATCACTTTGGCTAAGGACGCGCCACGGCGTCGTCCCCAAAGACGAACCGAGGAGACTGGCGAGATCGCTCGGTGTTTCAACAACTGTGGTCATGAAGGTTCGGTCCTCCCGAAGTGAAATCGTGGCCCCCTCATCGCGCGGTATAACCCCCGTCGACGGGCACGACCGCACCGGTGATGAACGAAGCCGCCGGCGAAGCGAGGAAAGCAACGGCGGCAGCGACTTCGTCAGGGGTTCCCATGCGGTTCATCGGGTGCGAGGCGGAGAGTTGCTGTCGTGCAGCGTCGTTGGGATATCGCAACAAAGGGGTGTCGATGAAGCCGGGTGCGACAGCGTTGACTCGGACACCGTGAGTTGCGTAATCCAGTGCGGCTGTTCTGGTGAGGCCGATTAGTCCATGCTTGGAGGACACGTAGGGACTGGCTCCGGCGATTCCGACCAGACCGGTGATGGAAGCAATGTTGACAATGCTTCCACCGGAAGACATCACTGCCAGTTCTGATCGCATGCATAAGAACGCGCCGTCGAGGTTAACTGAGAGCAACCGGCGCCATTCCTCTACCGCGGTCTCTGCTGTGGGGGCTTTGACCGGCATACCCACACCCGCACTGTTCACAGCAATGTCGAGTGATCCAAAACGGGTAACTACTTGCTCGACCATGCGTTCGACCTGAGCAGGATCGGTGACATCGACCTCCACCGACATCGCATCTCGGACTCCTGGTTCACCGGTTGCCGACGGATTGATGTCGGCAAGAACGATGTTCGCCCCGAGGTTTGACAGATGGCTGGCGCACGCGGCCCCAATACCCGAGTTGCCGCCGGTTATCAGGGCGGTCTTACCAGTGAGGTCGATATCCATGTTGCTCCTAGGCGAATGTCTGAGCGTTTCGCAGACGCGTGACGCATGGGTTCGCGCAAACACTAGGCCGCAAACACGGCCCCGCGATGTAGCAAGTTGCGACGATCGGTCCGCAGTCCGACTAGCGCGTTACTGTCGTCGCATGACACACGCGGAACGGATGCGGCGAACCCGTTTGAACTCCGGCGACCGTCGCGAGCAGATCCTTCAGGTCGCGCAAAGCCTCTTCGCCGAGCGCGCTTATGAAGAGGTATCCACCTCTGAACTTGCGGCCGCGGCCGGAACAACGAGGACAAACCTGCACCACCACTTCGGCACGAAACGGGCCCTGTACCTCGAGGTTGTTCGCCGATTTGCACGCCTACCCACTCCGCCGGCCATGGTCGAGGTGACAGGCGGTTCGCCAGAGGCGATCGCGGCTGCTGTCAACCAGACTTTCGACCGGTGGCTCGACCTCGTGGAACACAACCGGGCGACGTATCTGAGCATGATCGGTGCGACGTCTATCCGTCGCGATCCCGAGGTCGAGGCGGTCCTTCAGGCGGGGATGAGTGTCTGGGAGGAACGTCTCCTAGCGGTCCTGAGGGCGCCCCGGACCGACATCAACCGGGCACAGGTGCGCGCGTTTCAGGCACTCTTGAGTACCGCCACGGACGAATGGTTACGCCTTGGCACACTCGATCGTTGCGACGTTCATAACCTCCTGACCAGCACCTTACTGGCCCTGCCGACGCAACCGCACAACGCTTCTTGACAGGTTGTCAGTAGTAGGTCACTCTAGGCGGGCCGGATCGGGATGCCGGCTGAGTAGCGCCGCGTGGCCCGAACCTAGTCGGGCTGAAGCGAAGGGATGAGGTCGTGAGAACAGATGTAGTGACCCGTGACGTCAACCGCGAAGTATCTGTGACGCAAGAGCGTATCGGCTTCGCGATGCAGAGCGATCCGAGATCTGCGATGTTCAGGCGAGTTCGAGACACGTTCCTCACCAGCGGCGCTGCCGACCCAGCCGATGTAGCGGCGGCGGGAATCTCATCTCAGCTACTTGACTCCTGGCGACGCTCTATGGGCTACGGACTCGATGCGACCTCGCCTCGGCCGGTCGAATCCCCGGGACGCGACACCAACACCTCGTTCATCAACACCGTCGACGCCGTCCTGACCAAGCGAGAGTCTGTGCTCGAGCAATCCATGTGCGGACTCACACTCACTGATGCCGACGGGATGATCTTGAGGCAATGGGTTCGAGACCCCGCCCTCTCCTCGTGGCTGGAGAAGCGCAGCATCGTTCCTTCTACTCACGTCGATGAAACATCCATAGGGACAAGCAGCGGAATATGCCTGCTGGACGGTCGTCCACGAATGATCCGTGGGCTCGAGCACTTCACCGAGGACTACGCCTCGGTCACCTCAGCCGGTGCGGCCGTGATTCATCCCGTCACCCGACGTGTTGTGGGGTCATTGAACCTGACCAGCCGCTACGAAGACACCAGTCCGGTCCTGCTGTCGTGGGTGATGGAATTGGTACAGGACATTCAGAATGCGTTCCAGGAGTCGGCATCTCGGCGCGAGAGAATGTTGCTCGATGCGTACCTCAATGAGAATCGGGATGCACGTCATCCACTGGTGGCTCTCAACGATCAGACCATTATCACCAACGCTACCGCCGCGCGGCTGCTGACATCGGTGGACCAGGCGCTGCTGTGGGAACACGCATCCCGCGCCATCCGCAACCAGATCTCCACGCCGCAGTCACTAGTGCTAACCGATGGCACCGCCGTGTCGGTGCAGTGCCGCGAGGTCACGAATGCGACCGAATCGGCGGGTGCCGTCCTGATGATCCGCCCAGTTGTGGACCGACACGCCCGCAGCGGCGCCTCCGCTCTCCCGGCGCCTGGATTGCCGGGATTGGTGGGCGAAGGCCCCCGCTGGCGCGATCTGTGTCGTCAGGCGTCAGCAGCCACTGGCGCGGGATCAGTCCTCATCGTCGGCGAACGGGGCAGCGGCAAGGTCGCTGTCGCCACCGCGATGGCAGGTTCAGCTGTTCCCGTGACAGTAGTTGATGCGGCTGACGCCACAATCGAGGGAGCCCAAGCGTGGCTCCAGCAACTCGACTCGACCCTGCAACGGCCAGGGGGGGCGGTGATTCTGCGTCGATGCGATGAGCTCACGGAATCGACTGCACTTGCGGTCGCAAATCTCCTGCGTGCCCACCGCGACGGCCCAGTCCGGGTGTTTGCGACCGCGACCCGTTCCGAGGATGACCGGCGACCCGCGCTTCTTGGCTCCGAATTCGCCTCGGTGCTCACCGTTCCTGCCTTGCGGGATCGTCTCGAAGACCTACCAGCATTGCTTGATGCATTGACACGCCGCTGCGCCGCGCGACTGGGAAGAGATCAGACACCCGTGCGATGGATGGCAGATGCAGTTCAGGCCCTATCGCGGTTGGAGTGGCGCGGCAACATCTCATCACTCGAGACTGTCGTACTCCGAGTACTACAGAACAATCGAAACGGCTACATCAACGCTGGCGATCTTCCCGCCGATGTCGTCGCTAGCGCATCGCGCCGAAAGCTCGTGGGTCTCGAACAGGTGGAGGCCGGGGCGATCATCGCCGCGCTGCGGGCAGCGGGTGGCAACAAGAATCGGGCGGCCGAAGACCTCGGCATTGCCCGATCCACTCTGTATCGCAAGATTCGCTCGCTGGGCATCGACCTGTCGACATCGGCATTCTGAGAAACCACCTCGCTCCCGGAGCAGCCGGTTAATCACCTAACCTCCGGAGCAATCGTTGGGCCGTCCGCGCGACTGTGCCATGATGCGACAACCACGCCGACCTCCACGTCGTTACCTTCGACGCAACGAGGAGGTAATCGGTGTCACACAACGCACACGCTGTCACCAGTCAAGCTGCGCAAACGCCAGCCGATACTGAAGGTACCGTCACCTATGCAATCGAGGGATCGACTGCGCTGGTCACACTAGATCGGCCGTCAGCGCACAACGCGCTGACCGTCAAGATGGTCCGGGAACTCGCTGACATATTCGATGCAGCAAAGACGAACGACCAGGTCCGCGCGATCGTACTCACCGGTGCCGGGAACCGTGCATTCAGCGCAGGGGGCGACCTCGGGGAACTCATCCCGCGACTGACTGCCGGGGAACTCGATATACTCACACCCGACCCGTCCAAGCGATTCTTCTCCGACGTCTTCACTCCCATTATCGCTGCGGTCAACGGGATTTGCCTTGCCGGCGGCCTGGAAATGCTGTTGGGCACTGACATTCGGGTGGCCTCGGAACGCTCGATCTTCGGACTCCCGGAAGTCAAGTGGGGCCTGATTCCTGGAGGCGGAACTCATGTGCGACTCCCGCAACAGGTTCCATGGGCCTCCGCGATGCACCTACTGCTGACCGGCGACCACATCGACGCCCACGAAGCGCGCCGAATTGGCCTGATCAACGAGGTCGTGCCGGCGGAGCAAGTACACACTCGGGCAATGGAGCTCGCCGAGCGTATCGGGCGCAACGGCCCGGTGGCCGTGCGTACGGCGAAAGAGATCGCCGTACGTGCCCTGGGAAACGAGACGAAGTTCGCACTCGAGCTCGCCCTCAACGAGCGTGTTCTGCGCTCAGATGACGCCACCGAAGGCCCCCGCGCCTTTGTCGAGAAGCGGACGCCCCGCTACTCCCAACGCTGAACCCACAGGAGAACCAACTGATGAAGCTCGACGCAATGCCAACCGTCCATCCCGACAGCCAAGAGCTTGTGGCTTCGGTTTTCGAAGCAGTCGAGGGGATTTCGGCTAGCTTCCCCCGTTCGCTGTTCTTGCAGCGCGCTCGAGAAGGCGGACACGCGCGTGAACTGTGGGACGCCCTAGTCGCCGCGGACCTGCTGGCCGTCGGGGTCCCCGAAGATCTCGGAGGTGCCGGTGGTGGTCTCACCGGTACGACGGCAGTCATGGAGGCACTCGCACGGGCTGGCGTTCCGCCGCTTCAATACAGCTTGACGACCTTCTCACGCGAAGCGATCCTGCGGCACGGGACCGAGCAGCAGATCAAAGACCACGTGATCACCACCATCTCGGGGCAGCGAAAGATCTGCTTGGGCGTCACCGAACCCGAAGCCGGCACCAACTCCTTCGCAGCCCGCACCTACGCCCGGAAGACGGCAGAGGGGTCGTATCGCATCTCGGGACAGAAGGTCTTCATTTCCGGGGCCGATGAATCAGACCACATCCTGCTGCTCACGCGCACCGCCCCTCCCGGCGAGAAGCTCAGTCGACGAAGCGGTTTCGGGCTGTTCATCGTGGATATGTCCCTGCCCGGGATCGAACTGCGCAAGCTCGACATCGAGTGGTATGCACCCGAAAGCCAGTTCGAGGTCTTCTTCGACGATGTCGAGGTCGGACCTGAAGCGTTGATCGGGACTGAGGGACTCGGCTTCGACCACATCCTCTCGTGCTTGAACCAGGAGCGGGTGACCGTGGCAGCCTGGGCCCTGGGCCTCGGCGACTACGCACTGCGCAAAGCCGTGGAGTACGCGAAAGTCCGGGCTCCTTTCGGCACTCCGATCGGTGCGCACCAAGCGGTCCAGCACCCACTGGCTCTGGCCAAGGCCGAGATGGAAGCGGCGCGACAGGTGATGTACTCGGCCGCAGCCTCCTACGACAGCGGAATCGACGCAGGTGACCAGGCGAACATGGCCAAACTGCTCGGTAGCCGCGCCGCGTTGGCCGCAGTGGACAGCGCTATTCAGACCCATGGCGGCTCCGCTTTCGTCTACGAAACCGACATCGTCACCGTGTGGCCCATGGTTCGAGTGCTCCAGATTGCGCCGCTGAACAACGAATCCATCCTCAACTACATCAGCGAGAGAGTTCTCGGACTCCCCCGCAGCTGACCATCTGCCGCTACGCCCTGGAGAAATCTAGTGATCATCGTGAACACACTTGACGAGCCGGCGACCGTGCTCAGAAAAGCCTTCGGCTGCTTCCCGACAGGAGTCGCCGCGGTGTGCGCAGAGTCGGGGGACGGGCCGGTGGGAATGGCCGTCAGCTCGTTCACCTCGGTATCTCTTGACCCACCACTTCTGTCGGTGTGCATGCAGAACACATCGACAACCTGGCCTACCCTGCGCCAGCAGTCTCGCCTCGGCCTCAGTGTGCTCGCCGAGAACCAGGTGTCGGCAGGCAAACGCCTATCGATGAAGACCGGTGACCGGTTCGCCGAGACAGCCTGGCGGGCAACCGAAGACGGGGCCCTGTTCGTCCTAGGCGCCTCAGCGTGGTTTGACTGCTCGATCTACGCCGAAATTCCGGCCGGAGACCACACCGTGGTGCTCCTCGAAATCCACAGTCTGCAAACCCAGCCAGACCTCGCCCCGCTGGTCTTTCACGGAAGCCGGTTCCGCCGTCTGCATGACGTCGACCTGGTGGTCGAGTCATGACGCGCGCACTACCGTCACTCACCAACCTGGCACACAGAGGGGTCCGCGCGCAGAAGGCGATCTCCGCGCTCGAACGCAACGAGCAGATCATCGTGATCGATGATCTGAATGATCGCGAAACCTGCGGCTATCTCGTTGCCGGCGCGGCACACGCGACCGCTGCAATGCTGGCTTCGATGGTGCGCTACTCATCGGGCTTCGTGTGCGTAGCACTCAACGGTGACACTTGCGATCGCCTCGATCTTCCGGCAATGGAAGGAACCGAGCAACAGTCCAGCACCCAATCCCACCCGTGTGTCACCGTCGACGCGATACAAGGCACTACCACGGGGATCTCCGCGCACGACCGCGCCTACACCGCAGCTCTGCTCGCCAACCCCCACGCAACTCGCGAAGACTTCACCCGCCCTGGCCATGTCGTACCGGTACGCACCGCCGACGGTGGACTGCTGACTCGCCAGAGTATCGCCGAAGCGGCATCCTTCCTGAGTGATCGGGCAGGCCACGGCACCGCCGCTTTATTTGCCGCAGCTGTCGGCGAAAATGAACAGGCTGGCCTTCCACATGAAGCCGAACTCGAAGCCTTCGCCACCGCTCATCGATTGAGCTTGGTGACTCTCAGCGATGTGCACACGTACATGCTCGCGGTGACACCGGTGGTCAGACGTGACACTGCCACACGTGTGCTGGGACAGCAGGTGATCACATACGTCGGACCGACGTCGTCAGATCGCCAGCACGTCACAGTCATAGGTCCAACCGACCCAGATACAGCGGTTCCGCTCTACCTGCATCTCGGATCACCAGTAGCGGATGACGCGGACAATCTACATCGCCTCGAAGAGACCGAGCGATCGATGATGGCTACCGGTCGCGGCATCACCGTCCACGTCGCGAACGACCAGACACCTGACCGTCGCGCCCTCGAGGTCGCCGATAGTCTGCCCTTCGTTGTGGCAAGCATTCTCAACGATCTCGGTGTGCAATCGGTGTCCCTACTAAATGGCGACAGGCGACTTCGCACGGTCCTGGACGCTCGGGGGATCAAGCTTCGCGAATCAATGCCAGTCACATCGGTCGCGTGGCCGGACGAGCGGACGCTGCACGCCAGTTGAACCAAGCTGCCCGGCCACGGTGACGACAATCGACTCACCGCGGCCGGGCTCTTCAGCGGTGCAGGCACCTGGTTGTACTAGAGCGCTCCGAGTTCCTCAGAACCTGCCGGTAGCGGTTGCAAAATCATGACGTCGAGAGGTTCCTCCAACAGGTCTGCCACTTCTGCGTTGAGGGCAGCGAACGCATCGCCCGCCCCATGCGCCTGCAGATCCTCTGCGCTGGACCACTTCTCGACGATCACGACACCGGGCCGTCCGCGCACACTCTGGTGCGCTGCGTACAGTTCACACCCCGCGTCCTGTGTCAACGGCCAGTTTGATGTCCCCGCTGGTGGCCAGGTAAAAGTCCCCACCCTGTGCGGGATGTTTTAGGTGGGTGGTACCTCCGTTCGGTGTGTCATGCGGTG
>NZ_JALPSY010000051.1:0-9280 GCF_023218005.1 Gordonia sp. C13 | reverse complement strand
CTGACCGTAGTAGTCAGCCCCGGTGGAGATCGCCGTGACCGCCAGCCACAGCACGGCCAGCCGAAGAAACTGTACTGCGCTATCGGCGGAGAGAGCCCCGTCGATGACGTCGGACAGGACAAAGATCGCGGCGATCTCACAGCCGGCGGCGAGGAGCAGCAGTACGGCGGCTGTGGCGAATCGGGAGCCCTCCCCCTCAAGAGCGGGAAGGAAGCGGCGATAAGCCTGATGTGTCGTCATCGAAAGAATCCATCGTCACGGTTGCAGCGCCCAGGGGGCATCACTGTCGGATGTCCCCTGGGCGCGGCGGGAATGGGTCAGGCCGGGCGGCGAATCAGGACCATACCCAGTCCCACCGGCGCAGCCGCCGGTTCCAGACGCGACGCCGACGGCGCTGCTGACCCTGTCCGACCTTCTGTCCTGCCTGAGACATTCATTCTCCTAGTGCTCGGTGTGTGTTTTGGCCGGCGTCCGTGCCGACGAGAACAAACCTATGGCCGGCAACTGCGGGCCCCCTCGTACACAGCTGGGAGAACGCTGTGACCCCGACGCCCGGTCGGATTCGGCGCTGCAGGAGAAAGAGGGCTGCCCCCGGGGCGCCCACTGGCGGGACCGACACTCCACGAAACACGTTGTGCGCCGCGCGAGTCGAGGTCTACCGGATGGTGCGGCACCGTTAGACGGGTACTCGCCGCCGAGCATGCTTGAGCAACAACAACGTAAACTTGCTCGTGAGAGCAGATGATGAAGGGAAACATAGGCACAGGGATACCTCGGCGATGGAGTGCGTGCCACCCACGGTGATCATCACAGACACTCCCACCGGCCCGGAGTTCTCCGCCAGGCCCTCGATGCGCGTGCAGTCGGTCATGCGACGTCGACGGGTTCGGTCGCGATGACCTCTGTCGCCGCCAGGTCGGACTTGTACTTCGTGAACGTCGATCGCATCGCCAGGACCCGCGCGCGGGCGTCGCCGTCACGGATCAGGTTGGCGACGAACCGCAGCGTCCGACGCTCTACCTCGTCGGCGATGACGCGGCGCGGCTTCGGGAAGCGCCATCCGCGCGCACCGCACCGCGGTGATCTCGAAGGCGGCGACGGTGAGCAGGTCTCGCCACTCGGCTTCGGTGAGGGGGTCCGGCGTTGCCCTCGATCAACCGGGCCAGCGACTTGCGGAGCTCGGTCTTGTCCTCGTCGGGGAGGGCGTCGGGGTTCAGGGCGAGTTTGTGGATCGAATACCGGCCGCCCGGTCGCAGCACCCGGAAAGCCTCGGCGGCGATCGCCGACTTGGATCGGTCGGACTGCATCGTGAGCATCGCCTCGCCGATAGCGACGTCGGCGCTCTCGTCGGCGAGTCCGGTCTCCGAGCCGTCGCCGGCGATCACACGTCCCCGGGAGCCGACGGGTTCCCAGCCAGCGCGACGGCGTCGGGTCGTCATCGACATTGAGATAGCTACGCGGGGTGCGCTCGAGGATCGACGATGCGGTTGTGCCGAGACCCGGGGCGATCTCCAGGACGTCGCCGCTGAGATACCGGCGTCTTCGAGGAGGCTCTCGGTCAGCTCCCGGCCGCCGGCCCCGCAGCACCCGCTTGCCCCAGGCGCGCCAGTAGCGAGTGTCCGGGCATGTCCTTGATCTTGTGTGGTTGGTCCCTCGCTGTTCTGGGTAACTGCATGATGCCTGAGTCGTAGCATGCTTCGGGTACGGGCTTCGGGGTCGTAGTTTCACAGCCATTTCATCTACACAAGTGAAGGTTCAGTGGTTCCGATGACGCACACTTTGAAGCGGCCTACGTTGTCCGGCCTACGAAGCGGTTTCACGGTGGCCGCTGTCGCGGTGGCCCTGATTGCCTTCTCCACCGCGTGTGCGGGCGGTGATGGCGAGTCTCCTTCAGCCGCTTCGGATAGCTCGTCGGCTACGATCTCTGGTTCGGGAGTGCAAGCAGTGGTGGAGGCAGCGAACGCCTTCTCGAACTCCTTGACTGACGAACAGAAATCGCTGGCGCTTCTCGACCTCACACAGCAAGATGCGGTGGCCTGGTCGAACCTGCCGTGTGGGCAGAGTTGCCGGGGTGGCGTGCCCCTCGAAGATCTCGACGACGACCAGGCGGCACTGGCTGAAACCCTACTGAAGACCGCGATCGGCACCGACAAAGCCGGTTACACCCGCGTCGAGGCTCTGCGGACCGCTGATGACTACCTCGCCGAACTGCAGTCCAGCGGCCAGGGTGGGGGCCCGGGAAGCGCGCCGTCGGGAGCCAGCGGAGCGCCCTCAGGTGGGCCTCCTTCCGGGCAGATGCCTTCGGGCGGGCCAATGCCATCCGGCGGACAGATGCCCTCAGGTGGCGGTGGTGGCGGTTTGGGCGGCTACGGAGCCGGTCTGTACGACCTTGCGTTGCTGGGTGACCCGAGCGCAAACGGTACGTGGATGTTGCACTTCGGTGGGCACCATTTGGCGATCAACTTCACGTACAAGAACGGTCAGGTATCTGGAGCCAGCCCCTACTTTGTAGGCGTCGAGCCGACATCGTTTACAGGTGACGACGGAACACAGTATGCGCCGATGGAGGATATGGCGGATGCGGTCAAAGCTGTCACTGCCGGTCTCAGTACCGAACAACTCGGACAAGCCAAGCTGAAGGACTCGTTCACCGATGTGCTCTTGGGTCCCGGAGAAGATGGACAGTTCCCGGAAACCAAACAGGGCGTGCAGGTCAGCACCCTGAACGACGCGCAGAAGCAGGCGGTATTGGCAGCCATGCGCACATGGGTGGGCGTCGCTGACGATTCCACCGCACAATCCATGATGAGCACCTACGAGTCCGAACTGGACAGCACGTACATCAGCTACTCCGGCGGCACCGATCTCACCGAGCAGGGCGACTACTTTCGCATCGATGGACCGAGCGTGTGGATCGAGTTCGTCTGCCAGAACGGCGTAGTCGTCCAAAACCAGGTCCACTACCACACCATCTGGCGCGACCACACCCGCGACTATGGCGGCGAGTTCTCGTTCTGATGCCGTCTACTTTCGCCCTCCGGCCATTCCTCGGTCGGTCGGTGACCGTAGTGGCGGCAGCGGTGTTTCTTGCGCTGCTTCCCGGTGCGCCGACATGGGCCCACCCCATGCCGAATTCGATAATGCAGCTGGACGTGCTCTCCGACTCCCTGACCGCCGAACTTCAGATTCCTGTCGATGATCTGTCGATCGCGAGCGGCGTAGAGTTGCGCCGAGTCGATGCCAACGACGTCTTGACCCGACGGGCAACCGATCTGCAGGACTACCTGGCCAGGCACCTGGCCGTCACGACCACAGACGGTCGGCTCTGGATCGTCAAGGTCGGTCAGTTGCACCTGGGTGAGGCAGAACAGACCGCTACCGGCCCGTACCGCGAGGTCATCGCCCACGCCACATGGACACCTCCCGCCGGTGCGGACATACGGCGCTTCGTGGTGGCCGCTGACCTTGTTGTCCACGAAGTGGTTACCCATTCGATCGTGGTGACCATCCACAACGACTGGGGTGCGGGAGAAGTGGCCCACGATGGTGCTGGGACCCAAATCGGGATCATTGCGGAAGACACCCGCACGATGAATCTGGAACCGTTGATGATCGAACTCGACCGAGCCAGCACTTGGCGAGGCTTCACGGCGATGGTTCACCTCGGCACCGAACACATCGCGTCCGGCACCGACCATCTGCTGTTTCTCCTCGTACTCCTGCTCCCGGCACCACTGATCGCAGTCGGTGGACGATGGCGCGGCGCGGTCAGCACAAAACGAACGATCATTCGCATGACCCGGATCACACTGGCATTCACGCTCGGACATTCACTCACCCTGGCGCTCAGCGCATTGGGCCGACTGCAACTACCCGCCACACCTATTGAAGTCTTCATCTCATTGAGCATCCTCATCGGCGCCGTTCACGCGCTGCGGCCACTGTTCCCCGGCCGCGAAGCACTCACAGCGGGATTGTTCGGACTCGTTCACGGCATGGCCTTTTCATTCACTCTCGCCGAACTCGGCCTCACTACATCACAATTGATCCTCAGCCTGCTCGGCTTCAACCTCGGCATCGAACTCATGCAGCTCGGCGTTGTCCTACTCACCTTGCCCTCACTGGTAGTTCTCTCACGAACCAACTGGTACAGGCCCGTACGTGTCCTCGGGGCTCTCTGTGCAGCACTGGCCTCAATCGGCTGGATACTCGCACGCGTCGGTGTGCCCAATCCCGTTGCCACACTCGCAGATCAAGCCGGTCAGTCGGGAATCGTTGTCGTCATCGGTCTGGCCGTGCTGGCCGCACTCGCCTTCGCATGGCAGAAGCGGGGCGGGGGCGATGCAAACGGTTCATCTGCCGAGCACACCACGCCCACATCAGCTCCATCCTCCGATATGGGCACTGCTGCACGAATAGGTGACATCTGATCTGTGGCGCTGAGGACCGCCGCTGGAAGGATGTGCACCGTGCCGAAGCCGGGCCAGCCCGGTCGGGGGCCGTGAATCGAGGCTGCCCATGTCTCGCCAGCCAGCGTCACCGCGTATCAACTCAGTGCCGGATGAGGTCTCGAGCGAGCCCGCGGTCGCGCCATCCGATGCAATGTCTGACTGCCGCATTCTCGACCGGGAGGAACCCCAACGACGGCTGCGAAGTTTGATCTGTTCACCGAATAAGGCCGGCAAGACCTGAAAGCAGCCAGCGGGGAGATCATCGCCGCCAGCCAAGCATATGAGTCGAAGGCCTCAGTGTTGAGTTCCCTTCGTCGGGGTCGGACCCGCGACCCCAAACCGAGGACCGTGCATGCAACAGCGGCTGGCTTCGACATTGACTCGCTTTTCCACCACCAGCTTTCACCACCGCCATCGCCACCCACCCCATGCCGGTGCGGGTCTTGCTGGCCAGCAACGGGTGGCACCGGTTCTACGCCATGGCCGCCGCCCTTTATCAACTCCCGCCACCGCAACGCACGATCGTGATTGCTGTGATCGACATCCTCGCCGAACAACCGCCCGGTGAGTGTCGCTTCCACTCATGCTGGAGCTGACCACGTCGGATCTCGACCGGTCATCACCAGCACGCGAAGCCACGGCAGGGTGGATGAGCGCACTGGGGGGTGGCTCGGTAGGTAGGGGCGCATAGTGTCCACGCGCGATAGCGCCCGGTGTCACCACGCGATAGGCCACGTCGATGGCGGCCGCGCAGAGTGCGTTGGGCACGCGATACTCGAGGTCTACCGCGGTGGCGATGTCCCAGCCGTGGACGAGAACGTCGAACATGTTGATGTCTGCGGCCTCAGCCGCGGTGAACACACCAAACGGCAGATGGCACCGATCGTTTCGATTCGAGGCGCACATCGTTTTCCCACGCGATGGTGCTGGCCTTCGTCGCGGCGCGAAACGAGGCACGGGGATCGGTACCAAGGACGTCGTCGTGCACAGTGCGCGGTGACGTCGTGTGCCCCAGGGCGTACTGGCTGAACTTGGCAGTAGTTGCCACGACGTGGTTGAGGACCGCGCGCACATCCCACCCCGCACACGGAGTCGGACGGGCATAGTCCCCGCCGCCAATCTCACCGACGACCCCATCAACGAGTGCGAGAGCTGCGCTCAATCGCGCTCGACTCAGTTTCGAGTTGCGATGCTAGATATCATGTCGTCAGAAACAGGCGTCGGCTGCCAGCACATGGTGACGGTGGTGCCGTCGGGTCCGGCGGTGAGTGTATGGGTGTCGCTGAGTGCGGTGATGAGTGCGAGTCCGCGGCCGCGGAAGCGCTGTGCGGGGCTGGGGTCCCAGGTGCCGGTGTCGGTGACGATGATTTCGAGAGTGCCGTCGGGCCGGCGGCGGCTGCGCACGGTGACCGCGCCTGGCTCGAGAGCGTCTTTGTAGGCGTGTTCGGTGGCGTTGGCGATCGCTTCGTAGACGGCCAAGACGATGTCGGCGCGGCGTTCAGTGTCGGCGTCGACGGTTGCTGTCACCCACACGGTGAACAGTTCGCGCAGTCTGTGGGCGGCCTCGGCGGTGGCCTCGACCGAACGTTCGAAGTCACCGGTGGAGTCGCCATCGAGGTGCTGTGATGAGTCCACGCCGTCGTGTTTACCCAGTCGGGCTGCCGCTCATTCCGGTGGGGTTGGTCATGGCGGTGACAGCGTGGGCCAGGGAGGGGTAGAGGACGATTGTCTGGTCCAAGCCCATAAGTGTCAGCGGTCGCGACGTTGCGGGTGCGGCGGCCACGACTCCGAACAGTCCGGTCGGTGCGATCGCCTCGTGGGCGGCGACGAGTGCGGCCATGCCCGCCGAGGCCAGAAAGTCGGTGGTGGTCAGATCGATGATCAGGCCGCGCGGTTGTCCGTGCAGCGCGTTCGTCACCGCCTCGGACAGTTGTGGCGCGGTGAGAACGTCGATGCTGCCCTGGACGGTCAGGATCACCAGTTCCTCATGCTGCGCGGAGACGATGGTCATCAATGCCCGGCCGGCGGTGTCTCCGCTGTCGTCGACGAACACCGCATCGGGGTTGTTTGGCTGCACTGGTGACTCTCACTTTCACGGAAGGGGGCCACACGAATTGCTGAGTGACCCGGTCCCGACCGACGACTCGCTCGACCACGGCTACTGCTGCACCGGCCCATCCAGTTTGTCATGGCTGCCCTCGTGACGGTGAGGCGGTCGCCGACGCGAGTTGCTGCCGTCCTTCTTCGGATGGTGCCGGTGGGCCGTCCTCGGTGGTCGCCTGACACAGAGTTCGTTACGTCAAAGACGATTGCGCGAAACGCATTTGAGTCGACGAATCACTCATTCGTCGAAGCAGAGTCGGTTGTGGAGCTCGGAAACTCATGCACTCTGCTGTGCGGGGTACGCGCGGTTAGTTGATGGGCCGGGGCGGTCCGTCGTTGGGGAACGTCGACCCTCAGTGGTGGGCGCGGATTGCGTCGCGGCGCAGCGTTGCGCCCAGCTCGCTGTCGGGAGTGTGTTCAGCTGCGGTGGTCAGTATCCGGGCGATGCGCGCGGTCAGCGCCGATGGCACCGGAATGTGCCTGTCGTCATCGGTTTCTGCCTGGAGAACTCCGGCGATACTGATCAGCGAGAGGGTCTCCATGGCGCGGCGGGTGCGATCGTCAACTGTGAGAGCGCTGTCGGCCGGATTGAGGCAAAGATAGAGTTGCGCAACTTCGCTCAATCCTGCGATCAGGCGACCGAACGTCGTCACGCTCATCGACTCGGTTCTGGGCAGCTCGGCCAGGTCGGCGCCGGGGGCTTCCTCTTCCACGGCCTCGATGAGTCCATCGACGAGGACCCTCATGGCGTCGTCGGTGAGATACCGTTGGGCTTGGGCGATGCCGATGCGCATTTTCTCGGCGACCGCGCAGACCCGTTCGGTGAGCAGAAGCCGGGCTGCATCATCACCCAAGGTCAGTCCACGTTCGTTGACCATCTCGATCAAGCGCTCGGTGCGTTCTTCCAGCCACGCTCTGGCGGGCTTTGTCACCGGACTCATCGGCCCACTGTTGCAGACCCATTCGGTTCGTGTGGGTCGAGCACACCGCAAATCTGTGCCCTGCGATGCCGCATGCCCGTCGTGAGGGGTGGACGTGCCGGTGACGACAGCCGCCCACAGCCGCGTGGTCATATCTGCGCGACAAACAAACCGTTGATCTCGGGTGACGGGGCCGGTTTGCTGGGACACGTCCTCGACGTGGTGGTCACGACGTTCCGTGCCAGAGGATGGGTGAGAGCTCAGCGTGGTCGCGGCGTGGAGGGGGGCGGCGGGTTCTGGTCGCCTGGTTGCGGGATGGGGAACGTCAGCGACGGACTGGGCGGGTTGGGCGGGGCGAGCCTGTTCTGCGGATTGGCGCGCAGCGCGGAGTCCGCGGCCGCTAATGGCGCAGACGTCCTATCGCGTGCCTGTTGCTCGGTGATGGGCTTGTGGCCATATACGGGCACGACGGTGTACCACTGTTCGGACTTGAGGAAGCGGGTCGCGAACAAGTACCACCTCCCGACCTTGAGTGGACTGTCACCGTCGACGGAAATGTAGACGCCATCTTTGGTGCCGCCTTGCTGGTTGACGGTCACGCTCTGGGGGACTTCACCTTTGAGCGAGGTGGCGGTGAGCACGCTGTACTGGGTTTCGGGAATCGGACTCAGAGCTTTGGTGCCGGCGCCAGACTCCACATGCCCGGTGAAGACGTGGGTGGAGAATGCCATGAGATTGCGCAGGTCGGTGGTGTCGGTCACCGAGTCAGCCTCAACGGTGGAAGTTGCGGTCGCGGGCTCGGTGGGCGGGATACCTTGGTTGACCTCCGCCTGGCCGCACCCGGCGAGGCCGAGGACGGCAACCGCAGCAGCGAAAGAGATGGCTGCTCGACATGAGTGGTTGGCTGACATCAGTGATTCACGTGCCCGATGGGCTGCGGGGTCAGTCGCGGCCGCGGTTGGATGTCGAGTGTTCGGGATGCTCGGCTTGGTCGCGGGCGACGACCGCTGCGCTGTGCTCGTCGCCGGCGGCGGCGAGGTGTCGCTCGACGGCCTCGCGGTGGGTACCGTCCTGCCCCGGGGCGGAGCGCTCGGCGGCCATGGCATGTGCCGACGCCGCGCGTTCATGCGCCAGTGCAGCGTCATCATGTCGTTGAGCTGCGGACTCGTGTGCAGCGACGGCGCGCATCATCGACTTTCGGGCACGTGCCGCTGCCGCTGCTACGGTTTCCGCCGTGACCGATTCGCCATCGGCCAGCTGCTGTCGACGTCGTTTCAACTGCTCCAGTCTCGTACCCGCCTTGCCCTGGGCGTCTTGACTCCCTGGACCAGGTCTTCCGTCATCCATGAGTTCGATTCTCCCAGGTCGCTACCGTTGGCGTACCCCGATCACGCAGGTGGCCGGGTTGGGGTGGTGTGCGGTCATCCGACAGCGATGCCGCCGACCCGATTAGAGACGGGTCAGCGGCATCGCGGTGCTAGTTGCTATTTGCCAGCCTGGGCTTCCTCGTGCTCGCGTACGAGCCGGACGATTCCCGGGTGGACGTAGAAGCCTCGGGCCTGATGGAAACCGGTGCCCTCGGGATAGTCAGCCCACACCGGCCAGGTGGCGTCCTCCGGCAGTTCGTACTCGTCTTCCAGCAGGTTTGCGGCGGTGTCGAAGGGCCGGGTCCAGCCGTTCAGACGCCGGTCGGGCTCATACCCGGAGATCAGCCCCGGTTGGTTCGACGTGATGCTGTCGACGGCATCCTGCTGATCCTGCGCGCTCATCTTACGACTGCCACGACGGTGCGGCGTCATCGTTAGA
>NZ_JALPSY010000050.1:0-10172 GCF_023218005.1 Gordonia sp. C13 | reverse complement strand
CATACCCCCCCCCGGGGGGGCGGCCCCCCGCGGGGGCGCGCCCCACCAACCCCCGACCGGACTACCCCGAACAGGTGACACCATCACCATCACCATGACCATCGCACCATCACCATGACCATCGCCGGCGAACTGTTTCCCCGCTGCGCCCTACCCGGCTGCGCGAACCCCCGACACCCAAGGCCACCCCCTGCGGCCAATGCCGCCGCGACTTCGGCCCGATGCTGCGCCACAACCCCGACGGGCAACCGATGACCGCCGACGACCAAACCACCCGCGACCAGGCGATACGCACCGCATATCGCGCCCAGGCCAACGTCCGCCTCGAGGCAGCCGCCGACCGGCTGCGTGCCGTCGAGGCCAAGGCGAGCAGCCCAAACCCGGCCAAACGTGCTGGCTGTTCGAACAACGCCGCCTGTGTGTCCTCATCGCCCGGCCAGTGGGAATGCCGCGACTGCCGACAGATCACCGGCTGAACCGCGCACCAGGCGGCTACCGCCCGTTCTCCGCTGCGCTCCGCTCGTGCGCTCCAACCACTTTCACTCGCTACGCTCGTACGACGAAAGTGGCTTCCGGCGCGCCTGCCTCTTCGGGGTTGACGGCCAACCCCCGCCGGTCCCCCAGGTCTCTCGACGTCCGCCACACCGGCCGGACCACAACGAAGGGACTCCTCATGGATTACATCGCTCACACCGTCACCGCCGCCGCCGAGGGCAGCGTCGCCCGCATCCTCTGGGCAGCAGCCGACCTCGCCGCCACCAACCCCGAGACGGTTGACCCCATCCACGACGCCGGACTCCACATCATCGCCGCCGGGCAGACCACAGCCCGACGGGGCACCGCCGCCATCGAGCTCGCCACGATGGTCGCCGCCGACTGCCACCCCGGCTGGCCGCCACGATCGGGACCAACGACGACTGGGCCGCCTGGCAGCAGGTACTCACCGAGCCCTGGCCCATCCTCGCCGACGCCGCAGGCATCGCCGCCCGGATCGCCGGCCTCGAAGCCCACATCACCCCGGGACGCTGGACCCTCTGACCGGGCAGCGGTCGGGGTCGCCACCACGGCGGCCCCGGCCCGAGGTCTGTGTCGTCCTCGACTACTCGACTACTGGACTACTCGACCAGTCGGCCCGAGACCGAACGACAGATCAGCGGAGCGGCTACGCCGCACCCACCTGAACTGGGGTTGCTTTGCTGACCCCCACCAGTCTCTTACCTCTGGTCGGCGCGGCGACAAGGGCCGCGAAAAACTGGCCCGCCCTACGGGTTACAGACCTGCGGCCCGGGCATCATTTGGCGTTGTGAACACCGTTGCACCGGCCTCCCGCCTGGCAACGCGATGGCAGGTGTCACGCAAAGCACCGGCCCGCCGAGGCCGACACCGCAGGGAGGCACCCACCCAGGCCCGTACCGCCACCACCAGCCGCGAAGACCGCGCCGCCGCACACCGCGAACTCGCCGCGCAACTGCACGTCACCATTACCGACACAGTCGCCGCACTCACCGACACCGCTGAATGGGCCGCATTCTTGGATTACGCCACCACGTTTCACGCCTACAGCCTCAACAACCTGATGTTCATCCTCGCCCAGCGCCCCGACGCCTCCCAGATCGCCGGATGCAACAAGTGGCTCGAACTCGGCCGCCACGTCCGCAAAGGCGAAAAGGTGATCTGGATCAGCAAGGCGCGCCGCCGCGGCCTCGCAGACCTTGACCTTGCCTGGTGAGGTGACCACGGCACTGCTGCAGCACGGCGGTGACCTCCCGGATGGCGCTCACTCGCCAGATCGCCGAGCTGGACAAACAGATGACCAAGGTGTTTCGCCTACGCCGGCCTAGCGCCGGTGCCGCATCATTCAGGCAACCGGCGCGGCGCCTTGCGCAGACCGCAGCGTTACCCCCGCGGTCTGCGCAAGGTGTTCTACATGGCGGCACTGAACACCTCGCAACGCGACGGGCCCTCCTGTGAGTTCTACCAGCGTCAACGACGCGAGGGGCGCTCGCACGTGGGTCGGGTGTGGTGCCGCGCCCGACCGTCGAGCGGGTGTCAGTCGATGAGGTAGGCGCGATGGCTGGATGACTGGCTGGGCCGGTCAGATTCGTTAGATGTGTTGCTAGCGGGATGCTGGACGCGTGTCGGTTCGGGTACTCGGCCACCAGCTTGCTCTACCGACAATTGTGGCGATGGTGGGCACGACGATGGTGCGCACAATGAAGGTGTCGAGCAAGAGACCAATGCCGATGATGAGTCCGACCTGGGTCATGATCGAGATGGATCCGGCCATGAGTCCGAACATGCTGGCAGCGAAGATGAGTCCGGCCGAGGTGATGACCGATCCGGTGTTGGTGACGGTTCGCAGGACCCCGATGCGGATGTTGTTTTGGGATTCTTCGCGTAGGCGAGAGATGAGAAGCATGTTGTAGTCGGCGCCAACCGCGACGAGGACTATGAAGGCCAGTAGTGGCACGGGCCAGGCGATATCGGTTTTGAGAATGTGTTGAAAGATCAGGACGCCGATACCCAGTGCCGCGGTGTAGTTGAGAACGACGGTGCCCAGAAGGTATAGCGGCGCGATGAGTGCGCGGAGCAGGAGGATCAGGATCAGGCCGACGATAGCGAGGGTGGCCAACGCTAGGAGTCGAAAGTCATCGGCGAGTAGACGTTGCAGATCGGCGTTGATGGCGGGGAACCCGGCTATCGCGATGTTGGAGTCCTGCAGGGTTGTGTTCGGTCTCGCGGCGCGTGCGACATCGGTGATTGTGGCAGCCAGCTGCATGGCCTCGGTGCTGTAGGGGTCGAAGCTGGTTTGTATTGCGTAACGCACGGTATGGCCGTCGGGCGAGACGAACTGGCGAGCGACATCGACGAAACGGCGGTCTGAGTTGGCCTGAGGTGGGAGGTAGAAGCCGGTTGCGGAGTCTGTTCCGGAGGTCTCGCGGGCGGAGGTTTGTAGCTGTGTGGCTAGCGCGGCCATCCCGGCGAGTTGTTGCAGGTTGCTGTCGATCAGCGCGGACACACCGGCGGCCAGCTGTCGTGATCCCGCCGCGAGTTGACTGATACCTGTTTGCAGTTGGGTGAGCTTGCCGGGAAGGTCTTGGCTGTTGATGCTTCCCAGCGTGGAGCCCAGGGAGTTGGCGGTGGAAGTGAGTTGATCGGTGATCGTTGCGATCGGTGTATCCAACTGCGCGAGTTGTGTTGACAGCGTGGTGAGCTGGTCGAGGGGTCCGTTGTTCAGCGCGGCGTCGAGATTGCGGGTCTGCGCGCGGAAAGCTTCGCACTGCGGGACTTGGGTGCACCAGGGCGCATTATCGAGGATTGGCAGGATCGAGGTCACTGTTGCCAGGGCTGCAGATGTTTGGCGAGTGAGCGCGGCCAGCTGTGGGGCATTCTGAGAAGCGCGATCGAGTGCTGGTGCGGAGGCGGCGAGTTGGCGTAGTAGTGGCTGGTACTGCTGAATCTGTTGCCCAGTTGTGCTCGCCTGATCGAGGATGCCGGCCAGCGGTGCCAAGTTGGTGCGTACCTGGGTGTCGAGCTGAGTAAGCCCGTCAGCGAGTTGAAATGCGCCTGTACGTAGCTGCTCGAGGTCACCTCGGCGGTTCTGGCCATCGTCGACCGCACTCGTCAACCGGTTCCCGATCTGGCCGTTCTGCCAGGACAACTCAGCTTGCTCGAGCTTGTCCCCGGTGGGACGTGTAACGCCGATGACTCGAGTCACTCCTGGGATCTGGGATACACGTGAGGCCATCTGCTCAAGATCGGCCAGCCCGCTGGCAGTACGGAGATCAATCGGCGCATCTACAACGAGGAACTCAGTGATAGTGACGTCTTGAGGGAAATGACGGTCGAGCAACGCGTAGCCTTCGTTGCTGTCGGTTGTCGCGGGTTGCCCCTCACGATCGTCGAAGGTGATCTGGATGCCCATCGCGAAGACGCTGAGCACGACCAGCCCGACCAAGGTCAGTGCCAGCAGCGGCACAGGACGCCGAACGACGAGCACGGCGACGCGATTCCAGTACTTCCGCGTCAGATCTCGTCGGGGTGCGCCCCAGCCGAATCGTGCCGCCCACAGCAACACCGGTGGTAACAGGGTGATCGTGGCGAGGAATCCGATGAGGATGGCGATCGCGCATGCCGGACCCAAGGTGGAGAACACGCTGAGCTGACCAAATACCATCGCCAAAAAGGCCAGTGCCACCGTGGCAGCTGAAGCCAGGATGACCCGTCCAATGGTTGCTGTCGCGTCCACGAGAGCAACCTCAGTGGTGGCGCCCTGGCGCAGCCGTTCGTGATAGCGACTGATGAAGAAGACTGAGTAGTCGACCCCTGCTCCAAGCAGAATGACGGTCATGAACGCGACGGTGAACTGCGACACCGGCATACCGAGCTCGCCGAGCGCGGACAAGATGCCACGGCCCACGCCGAGGCTGACGCCGATCACCAACAATGGCACCAGCGCGGTGAACAGCGATCGGTAAACGACCAACAGAATGATCGCGATAAGCGCCACCGTCGCCAGAGTGATCACGACTAAATCGCTTTCAGCACTCACGATCTGATCACTGAAAGTGGCCGTCGGCCCGGTGACATGAACAGTGGTGCCAGTACCCTCAAACACGCGATGCGCGGTTTGGCGCACGGTCTCCACAGCATGAGTGGCCGTTGGCCCCCCCAATGTTCCAGCTACCCCGACAGGCAGGTACCAGGCTTGCCCATCCTCACTCAACGCCTGACCGGCCGTCGTCGGATCGGAAAGCAAATCCCGCACCGACTGCACATCGTCGAAATTTTCGCGCAACTGCAGAACGAGCATGTCGTAGCGCTCCCGCGCCACGTCGGTGAACCCATTCGGATTCTCCATGGTCACGAGAACAGTGGTCTTGGCGCCCTTCTCGCCGAACGCGCCACCCATCTGATCGAGTGCTCGAAACGATGGAACCCCAGCAGGGATCGGATCAACCGACTGCTGCCGCACCACCGTCTCCAACTGGGGAAACAGAATCGCCAAGACGACACCCACGGCCACCCACACCCCGATGACGAGAGGTCTGTGCGCCAAGGTGAACCGCGCCAACCGTCCCAGTGTTGTGCTGTACTCGCTGCGCTCCACCAACCGGCGCGCCGTCAAGCGCCCATCACTCGGACGTTGGACCACCATACGCAGCACCTCACCCTCGACCCAGCCCGCTTCTGAAACCGGCAGTAGCGTTACGGTACTAGCAGTAGCGTGGATGTGGAAGGGGGTTAGGTAATTTGGTGCCGCCGGTGGGCCGTGAGGAAATCGTCGACAAGTTGTTCGAGATCGCCAACGGTCATCGACCGAATACCCGTGAGCTTGGCAAAGATAAGGGGGCCTGCCAGCTGAGTGACTGCCATGGTCAGATCGAAGTTGTCGAGCTCAGCCGTGGCCACATCGGTCGTTAAAACTCGATCGAATGGCTCTCGATACTGCTCGACGACTCGACGGCGCAGTGGCGCGAGCGCGTTCTGCTCCCCGTCGGATTGCTCGGATTGCCCGGGTTGTTCGGGAAGCATTGCCAACCATGCCAGCGTCGTCAACTGCAGCGGTGCCTGCTCGATTAGTTCAGCTTGCCGCTGCATCAGCTTTAGCAGGTCATCGCGGATCGACGTCGTCATCGCGGGGGTCTCGGCCTGGGGTAACAACCGCTCGAAAGCAGCCGCCACCAGATCTGTGGAGCTCTCGAAGTGACGATACAAGGTAGTGCGAGCAACACGAGACAGTCGAGTGACCGCCTCCACGGTAACGGCTTCGACCCCGCCGCTGTTCAGCAAGGTCACAGCGGCATCCAACAAACGCTGGCGCGACCGAACCCGCCTCGGGTCAACATCGTCGGAATCGATGGTTTCCACCCTGGCCACTCCCTATGAAACCAAAATCAAGAACCTCTGACTCCACAACAATACCGTCGGTAACAGAACGAAACAGCCAGTGGCGGTACCGATGGAAGGCTCGAGGGGGGGGCCTTATGAGTGGCGCCACGACTGTGGCACTGTCGTCAACAGTACCGTCTGTAGCGCTTCGCTACTAAGATGAGCGGCGACCAAGGATGATCCCCCCATGACAGCACCCATCAAACTGCCCGCGCACTCCCCTCACTGCATGGGCTGCGGGCCTGAGAACTGTAGCGGCCTGCAACTTGTGGCCTACCGCGACGATGACCAGGTTTACGCCAATCATTCATTTACCGAAAAGCAGGTGGGCGGACCGGGTTTGGCGCACGGTGGGGCTATCTCAGCAGCGTGCGACGACATCATGGGTTTCACCCTGCATCTTGCCGGCACCCCCGCGGTCACCCGCACACTTACCGTCAGGTACCGTCGGCCGGTGCCTCTGCACGTACCTGTGCGGCTCACCGCGTGGATAGTTGAGAGCGCCGATCACCTGCTACACATCGAAGCGACCGGGACGATCGAGCAACAGGTCTTCTTCTCTGCTGTTGGCGAGTTCGCGAAAGTGGATTTGGCGCACTTCCAGCGGTATGCAGATTCGTCTATTGTCGACAGCTTCTTTGTCAATTTTCTACGCCCGGACTGACAACGTCAGGGGCTGCCGATTGTCGACGTTGTTGACCCGCACGGGTGTGTCGGAAGTGCGACGGAGAGCAGCCGACCCAACGTGTGAACGCGTGGGAGAAGCTCGCAACATCGCAGTACCCCAGTTCGGCGGCGATTTGACCAACTCCTACTCTGGGATCATCCAAGAGGCGGACGATGGCACGCTCCCTCATGAACTCCTGCCGCAGGCGACGCAATGTGGTGCCTTCGGCCTGGAGGTGGCGCTTGAGCGTACTCACTGAGACCGCCAGCTCTCCGGCGATCTGATTGCTGTCGATTCGAGCAGGGCCTGTCTCGAACTGAGCGCGGACGAGCTGCGTATATGAGCTACTGTGCCGCTGGTTGAAAACACGTCGCAGTTCAGCGATACCGACCCGGTAGGCGACGGGGTCCGAGAAGCGGCACACCTCATGGAGCACGTGAGCCGGAATCTGCACGAACGATGCCGGTGCATCAAAGACAAGCCGGTGCGCGACGTCCCCTTCGTTTGGCGGCGCGGTCGGTGCTGGGCAGGTCAGGTGTAATTCCACCGACGGGACAGCACCGGCAAGTATCTCCACCAGGCGTAGTACGGCCAGGCCCCCGTAGGTGACGGCGAAGCAGTCAGTACCGGCGCTGTCGGTGCGCCCAGCAAGAGTGATGGTCAGACCAGTGTCGCCATGGTGAAAATCTGCGCTCAGCGCGGTTGTGATCAAGGGCAGGAATCGAAGCAGCTCAACGATTTCAGCGACAGACCCAGCGCTGACCAGCGGCAGGCTCAGTGGGCCGAAAGAAGTTAGCTGGGCGTGTTCGGCGAACGCGACACCCAGCCGAAATCCGTCGCGGGGTCCCATATTTGGGTAGACCTCACGAAACCACCGCACCGGCACTTGCGCCTCTCGCTGTATCAGCGATCTGAGGTCGACGTGCTCCCTGATCATGATTCGGCTGAACGCTCGGGTCTCCTCCTCCCCCAGCGCACCGCAGTCGAGGAGCTGCGCGAACGCCAAGGGGGGCACCCCAGGTTCAAGAGGAGGGATCACAGTGAGCCAAATTAACAACTCATTGCGACGTTGGACCATGGATTGGGTGAACCCGATGCGTCCAGACTCGAGGAAGCACTCACGATCAAGGAGGCGGCCATGGCCACGATCACCTATGTCACCCATGACGGAGACAACTATCCCGCCACGCTGACGCCTGGCAAGTCATTGATGCAAACCGCAGTGGACGAGGCGGTTCCGGGAATCGACGGGGACTGCGGCGGTGAGGCGGCCTGCGGGACCTGCCATGTCATCGTCGACGCGGCGTGGATTGACACCGTCGGCCTTTGCACCGAGGTCGAGGAGGAGATGCTCAGTATGCACCCGGAACGCGAAGCGAATTCCCGACTGTCGTGCCAGATGGTGGCGTCCGACGAATGGGACGGCCTGGCGGTCCGCCTCCCCGAATTTCAACTCTGACCCCGGACAGCCCACAGGAGCATCGCATGAACATCGCAGCCACGGTCACACAGAAGGCGCAGTCCCTCATTCCGATCGATCTGCAGATCCGCGGTGCGCATCTGTACGACAAGACGCGGCGAGTGGTCACGCGTACCGATGGGCAGACGATGTTCACTGAGACACCGATCCCCCCCGTCGACGAGGTCGATCTTCTCGACATCGATCTGAGCAACCCGTTCCTCTACCGCCAGGGCAAATGGCGCTCGTACTTTGAGCGCGTCCGCAATGAGGCGCCCGTGCACTACCAGGCGCACAGTCCCTTCGGTCCGTTCTGGTCAATCACCCGCCACGCCGACATCATCGCTGTCGATAAGAACCATAAGGCGTTCTCCGCCGAGCCATTTATCATCATCGGTAGGCCGCCGCGATTCATGGACATCGCAATGTTCATCGCGATGGATCCCCCCCGGCACGATCAGCAGCGAGCCGCCGTCCAAGGAGTCGTCGCCCCAAAGAACTTGCGCGAGATGGAGGGGCTCATCCGCTCCCGCGTCAAGGACGTTCTCGACGGTCTGCCGAGCAACGAACCGTTCGACTGGGTCAAGAACGTGTCGATCGAACTGACCGCACGCATGCTCGCCACCCTGCTCGATTTCCCCTACGAGCAACGTCACAGGTTGGTCGAGTGGTCCGACCTCGTCACCTCGATGGAGCAGGCCAACGGCGGACCCTCAGACAACGACGAGGTGTTTCGCGAAATGGTGGCCATGGCGCAGGGTCTCAGCGCCCTGTGGCGGGACAAAGCCGCACGGACCGCGGCCGGAGAGGAGCCCGGCTTCGATTTGATCACCATGCTGCAGAGCAACGACGACACCAAGAATCTCCTCGACGATCGCCCGATGGAATTCCTTGGAAATCTGGTGCTACTGATCGTCGGGGGCAACGACACCACCCGGAACTCCATGAGCGGCGGAGTCCTGGCGCTCAACGAGTTCCCCGACCAGTTCGCGAAGCTCAAGGCCAATCACGACCTCGTCCCCAACGCGGTGTCGGAGATTATCCGGTGGCAGACGCCCTTGGCATATATGCGGCGCATCGCCAAGACCGACGTGATGATCAACGGTCAGTTCATCCGCAAGGGCGACAAAGTCGTGATGTGGTACGCGTCTGGAAATCGCGACGAGCGCGTGTTCGAACGCCCCGACGAGCTCATCGTCGACCGCTCCAACGCCCGTAACCACATCGCTTTCGGATTCGGCGTGCACCGATGCATGGGCAACCGGCTCGCCGAGCTCCAGCTTCGCATCCTCTGGGAGGAACTCCTGCAGCGTTTCGACAACATCGAAGTGGTGGGCACCCCCGAGTACGTCCAGTCGAATTTTGTTCGCGGTATCAGCAAGATGATGGTGCGCCTGACACCCAAGGAGGATTCGTGACAGCAAATCGCGCGGTCATCGTCGGCGCCAGCCACGCGGGCGCTCAGCTCGCGGGCAATCTCCGCAAGGAGAAGTGGGATGGCGACATCCTGCTCATCGACGATGAAGGCAGGTTGCCCTACCAGCGCCCGCCCTTGTCGAAGGCGTACCTGGCTGGTACCTCGGAACTCGATGATTTCGCGATCCGCGGACGGCAGTTCTACGAGCAACAGAGCATCGAGCTCGACGCCGAGACTGTGATAGCGATCGACCGCGATGCACGCTCCGTCACCATGGGCAGCGGGAACGTAGTCACCTACTCCCGGCTGGCCATCTGCACGGGCGCGCGTGCCCGCCAACTGCCGGTGCCCGGCGCTGAACTCGCAGGCGTCCATTCTCTGCGCACTGCGTCCGACGTTGAGGCCATCCGTGCTGCGGCCGTACAGGGCCGGAGAGTCGTCATCGTCGGGGGTGGCTACATCGGTCTGGAAACGGCCGCTTCACTACGTGCTCTGGGAGTGGAGGTGACTGTTCTTGAAGCCGCAGCACGCGTCCTCGAACGGGTTACGGCACCAGTGGTGTCGGCGTTCTTCGATCGGATCCGGCTGATCGTGTGGTCTATCGGCCCGGCGGGTGCTCGCAGTGGGACCTGTGGTTCCCCGATTATCGAATCCCATTGGGCCATGGCCAGTTCGGCATTCTTCCGGTCCTGGTGATGACGTTGGCGTTCTCCCGGTACCGGTCGGCAGTGATGATC